>DAIMHT010000463.1:0-1503 GCA_036723155.1 Actinomycetota bacterium | reverse complement strand
ACCGCGGACGTGACGTTCACGATCGTGCCGTGCCCGCGCGCCAGCATGTGGGGGAGCGCGGTCTTGATGACGACGACTTGGCTCACGACGTTCGCCGCGAGCTTGGTCTCGATCATGTCGATCGTCGTGTCCTCCAGGCGCAGCATGCTGCCGGGCCCGGTGTGCACGGCGTTGTTCACGAGCACGTCGATGTGGCCCCACGCGCCCACGACGGCCTCGACCGCGGCGACGAGCGAGGCCCGGTCGAGCAGGTCCATCGGGACGGCGAGGGCCCGAACGCCGCGCTCCTCGACGAGCGCGGTGGTCGTGTCGAGACTCCCGGGCATGGCCCGGCCCGCGGTGTCGGAGTCGTCGACCCCTTGACCCTCGTGGACGGTCCGGGCGGTCACGGCCACGTCGAAGCCGGAGTCGGCCAAGGCGAGGGCGGTCGCCTTTCCGATCCCACGGCTGGCGCCGGTCACGAGGGCCACGCGTCGATCGGTCACGGGGCGGAACGTTAGACCGACGAGCGTTGCCCCCGTCCGTCCCGGCCGCCGAAAACCACGGGGCCGACACGCAGGGGTGCACTAGACACCAAGCTCAGTGCGCGACGACGTTCCTCGCTACACGTTCGGTGACACCCCCGTCGCGGCTCGCCGCCTCGAGCTCCTCGGCGACGCGTTCGATTCGTCGACACGCGCCTTCCTCGCCGAAGCCGCTCCCCGAGGCCCACGGGTGGCCTTGGACCTCGGGTGCGGCCCCGGCTCGTCGACCCGGCTGCTGGCGGAGGTGACCGGCGCCAGGCGCACCGTCGGCATCGATACGTCGCCCGCGTTCCTCGAGGTGGCCGCGGGCCAGCCCGGTCCCGGAATCGGGTTCGTCCGCCACGACGCGACCACGGTGCCGCTCCCGGGAGCACCGGTCGATCTCATCTACTGCCGTCTCCTCCTCGCCCACGTCCCGGACCCGGTGGCGACGGTGCGAGCGTGGGCCACGCAGCTGACGCCCGGCGGCCGGCTCCTCGTCGACGAGATGGAGTGGATCGACACCTCTCATCCGGTGCTGGCGGCGTACGAGACGGTGGTCCTGGACCTCGTCGCGTCCCGGGGAGCACCGATGTACGCCGGTCCGATGGTGGCGACCATCCTCGGCGCCCCCGGATGGCGGCAGTGCCGCAACACGGTCCGGACGGTCTCGATCCCGGCTCCGACGGCGGCCCGCATCTACGAGCTGAACCTCACGACCTGGCGCGACGACCCCCACGTCCGCGAACGCCACTCCTCCGATCAGATCGACGACCTCGCCCGCGACCTGCGTGCGCTGGCCGAATCGACCGAGGCCGATCCCGTGGAGTGGGCGGTGCGCCAGGTCGCGTTCGAGCGGGACGCCTCGGTGGACGCCGCCGCCTGAGCGGAGCAGCATCGGGAACCGCGTGGATGCTGCGTGACGGTCGGGACGTTAGAGTCCCGCCGGCCGCGCGACAGACCAATGAGAGGACCCTCGCATGCCGGGGATGCTGGACGG
>DAIMHT010000462.1:0-1509 GCA_036723155.1 Actinomycetota bacterium | reverse complement strand
GGTCCCCGGTCTCGTCGAGGAAGTCCAGGACGCGTCCGAGCTGCGCGTCGGTGTAGGAGAGGAACCCGGCGAAGCACTCCATGAACCTCGCCGAGAGCGCCTTCGTGCCGGCGTCGAGACCGTCCCAGGCCGGCACCCACGACGGACGGGGTGAGAGGCGGGTCCCCTCGGGGATCAAGCCCATCTCGAGCTGCCGGGCGAAGGCCCGCTCCCGCCAGGCGTCCCAACCGTCGTCGAACGCACCTTGGTAGCGGTCGATCCAGTCGCGGGGGGCGTGGTGTGGTGAGTGGCAGGCGCCGGTGCAGAGATAGAGGAAGAACCGTTTGCGGGCGTCGACGGCCCGCAGGTCGCCGAGAAACTCGATGGCTCGGTCGGCGAGATCGGCGCTGAGGTGGTAGCCGTCCTCCACCGTCCGGGGCGGTCGAACCGAGTGGTTGTCGTGATAGAGGGCCGGCATGAACTGGTGGGTCTCCCCGCCGTGGAACCCGTACCAGCGGTCGAAGCCCCGGCCGAGCGGCCAGGTGCCCCGGGGCGCGGCCATGTGGGTCTCGTCGTCGGGGGTCAGATGCCACTTCCCGACCGCGTAGGTGGCGTAGCCCTGGGCGCGCAGGATCTCCGACAGGTAGCCGTTCTCCTTCGGAGGCGAGCCGTTGTAGCCGGGGAAGCCGATCGCCAGATCGGCGACGCGGCCCATGCCGTTGCGGTGCTGGTTGCGGCCGGTGAGCAGACACGCCCGGGTCGGCGAACAGAGCGCGGTGGTGTGGAAGTTCGCGAGGCGCACACCGTCGCCGGCGAGCCCGTCGATGACGGGGGTCGCGATGTCCGAGCCGTAGCAGCCGAGCTGCGCGAAGCCGACGTCGTCGAGCACGATCAGGACCACGTTGGGAGCGTCGCCGGGCGGTGTCGGTTCCGGCGGCCACCACGGCTCCGAATCTCGCCAGTCCCGGCCGATCTTCCCACCGAACGTCGGGCCTGGCATCCGCTGCTCCTCTGCTCACCGTCTCGGGTGTTCTGCGACGACGCCGTCGTCCGGCGCGGATGCTAGAGCGCGGGGTGCGGTGACGGGCCTGGCGAAGCGAGGTTCCCGGTCAGCCACGTGCGTTCCCGTTCGCAGCGATCGGGCGCGAGGTATCCGAGCACGGCATCGGGACGACGCGGCGAGGGGATCTAGAGCAGCCCGCGGAGTCGCGCGATGTCCATGAGGTGATGGGTCGCGTCGTGGACCGCGTGACGCGCGATCCAGTGCACGTCGACGGTCTCACCGCCGACGACGACCGTCGCGTCCCAGGCGGGCGCCGCGAGCTGCTCCAGCTGGTCGTGCAGCTGCTGCGCTTGCTCTCGCAGTCCGTCGAGCGCCGCGGGCACGTCAACGGCGCGGGGCTCAGGGTCGAACCTCGAAGCGGGGGGTTCGCCGAGATCGCTACCGGGTGCGTCGAGCGCGATGGCGAGGATGAAGCGCATCCCGAACGTGGTCTCTCGGACATGGTCGACGTATTCGGCGATGGACCA
>DAIMHT010000461.1:0-1510 GCA_036723155.1 Actinomycetota bacterium | reverse complement strand
GAGCTTCGCGAATCGGGTGACTCGCTCTGGCCTGCACCTTCGATCGTTGGAGGGCCTGCGCTGAGCGCGTCCCTCGTCGCCGCTCTCTCCGCGGCAGGACTCGTCGGCGCGACCGGAGCCGTCCACGCCGCCCCGGCGCTCGCGGGGGTCTCCCCGTTCGGGATCCGCGTGACACCCGCGTTGGTGGGCCGCGGCCGACCAGATCACGTGGCCCTCACCTTCGATGACGGCCCCGACCCGGTCTCGACGCCGGCGTTCCTGGCGGAGCTCGACCGGCGAGGCTGGCACGCGACCTTCTTCATGCTCGGCAAGCGGGTCCGCCAGGCCCCGTCGCTCGTCGGTGAGGTCGTGGCTGCCGGCCATGAGGTCGCGGTCCACGGGGACGAGCACCGCAACATGTTGCGCCGCACGCCGTGGGGAGCCCGGGAAGACATCCGCCGCGCCACCGACACCATCGCCGAGCTGACCGGTCAGGACCCGATCTGGTTCCGGCCACCGTTCGGGGTCCTGTCGCTCGGCGCGCTCCGCGGGGCCAAACGGGCCGGGCTGACGACCGTCCTGTGGACGACCTGGGGCCGTGATTGGCGCCAGGAGGCGACACCCTCGACCGTCGTCGCCGACGTGCTGCGCCGCTACGTCGCGGGCGGGACGGTCCTGTTGCACGACGCCGACGGCGAGTCCTACCCGGGATCGTGGCGCTCCGCGCTCGGCGCCCTGGCGCCACTCGCCGATGCGTTCGCGGCGCGGGACCTGACGGTCGGGCCCCTCAGCGAACACGGGCTGGCGCGCCGCACGGCCGCGCGCGTCTGAGCCGTGATCCTCACCGTCGTCCTCGCGCTCGGGGCGGGCCTCTGCTACGCGATCGCGGCGGTCGTCCAGCAGCGCGTCGCCGCGCAGCAACCTCCGGAGCTCTCCCTCTCCCTGCGCCTCATCGTCCAGCTGGCGCGCCGACCGCTGTGGCTCGCCGGGATCGGCGTCGACATCTTCGCCTACCTCATGGAAGCGGCGGCGCTCGGGGTCGGCTCGGTCGTCGTGGTCGGTCCCCTCCTAGCGAGCGGGCTCCTCTTCGCGCTCCCGTTCGCGTCGTTTCGTACCGGCCGGCGCGTCACCCGCCACGAGATGGTCCCGGCCGTGATGGTCACGGCCGGGCTGGCCTTATATGTGGTGGTCGGTGCGCCGGGCGGCAACGCGTCGCACGCGTCGCGCCTCGAGTGGCTGGTCGCCGCGACGGGGGTCGCCCTCGGGGCGGGCATCGCGGTCTTCTTGGGGCGCCGGGCCAAGGAACCCGGTCGACGCGCGATCTATTACGGCCTCGCCACCGGGATCGTCTACAGCCTCACCGCGGTGCTCACGAAGGCGACCGTCGACCGCATCGGGACCGACGTCTACCCGATCCTCGGGCACTGGCAGCTCTACGCGCTACTCGTCGCGTCGGTCATCGGGCTGGTCCTCAACCAGAGCGCGTTCCAGGCCGGCCACGTCGCGGCGTCCCTCCCGGTGATCTCGGTGA
>DAIMHT010000460.1:0-1514 GCA_036723155.1 Actinomycetota bacterium | reverse complement strand
CGTCGTCGACGACCCGGTTGACGTACCCGATGGCCGCGGCCTCGGTGCCGGTCACGTCGCCACAGCCGAGCACGATCTCGAGCGCTCGGGCCCGGCCGACGAGCCGGGTGAGGCGTTGGGTGCCGCCGGCGCCGGGGATGATGCCGAGCGCGACCTCGGGCTGCGCGAGGCGGGCCTCGGGGGTCGCAACCCGGAGATCGCAGGCCAACGAGATCTCGGAGCCGCCCCCCCGGGCGATCCCGCGCAGCAGTGCGATGGAGGTCTTCGGCATCAGTCGAAATCGCTCGAGCAGCTGGTTGATGGGCGCGGGCTGGGTGCCGGCCGCGGTGGCGTCGGTGGGCAGGCCGAGGATCATCTCGACGTCGGCGTGGGCGATGAAGTACTCGGGGTCGGCACTGGTGAGCACCAGGACCCGCGACGCTCCATCGGCTTCGAAGGCGCCGACGAGCGCGACGAGGTCACTGGTGAGAACGGAGTCCCAGAGGTTCATCGGCGGGTGGTCGATGGTCGCCCAGGCGACACCACCATCGACGTCGACCCGCGTGCACTGCAGCGACTCGTAGGCCATCAGTCGGGCATGGGCGGGTCCCATTGCACGCCGTTGATGTGACTGCCGCCGTCGGCGAAGATCGTGTTTCCGGTGACGTAGTCGCTGTCGTCGCTGGCGAGGAAGAGCGCGACGCCGCCGATGTCGTGCTCGGGGTCGCCCATGCGACCGATCGGGTTCTGTTTCAGCATCTCCCGGGCGTTGTCGGGGGCGGCCTCGGCGAACGACACGTACGCCGGCGACGCGGCGGCGGGGGCGATGGCGTTGACGAGGATGTTGTGCCGGGCCCATTCGCGGGCCGCGGTGCGGGTGATGGCCCGGATGGCTTCCTTCGCCGCGTTGTAGTCGGCGCTGTACATGTGGGCGTTGACGCCGTTCAGGGACACGAAGTTGATGACCCGACCCCAGCGCTGCGCTTTGAAGTGGGGAAACACGGCCTGCATGGCGCGATAGGTGTGGACGGGCCCGCCCCGAAACGCGAGGTCGAGATCGGCGACCGGCTTTCGCTCGAGGCGGTCGGGGTGACCGGCGGCGTACGCGTTGTTGACGAGGATGTCGACGTGCCCGAAGTGCTCGAGGGTGGCGTCGACCATGTTGGTCACCTGGGACGCGTCGAGGACGTCGGTGGGCACGAACCGGGCCTGGCCTCCGAGGTGGCGGAGCTCGTCCTCGACCCCGGATCCGGTGTCGGGGTTGCGCTCGGCGACGACCACGGCGGCGCCTTCGGTGACGAAGCGGCGGGCCACACCGCGCCCGATCCCCTGGCCGGCGCCGGTGATGATCGCCACCCGCCCGTCGAGCCGTCCCATCGGTCCCCCTGTGTCTCCTGGCGGCGGGCGGAGGGTAACCCGCGACCCGCGGCGACGGGAACGCCCGGCCGGTGCCGGCCGACCTCAGGCGCGAGGCGCTACGTGCAGGGCGCGACCTTGGGTGCCGGGGTGCCGAATTGGCTCTGGTTCTCGATCGA
>DAIMHT010000459.1:0-1527 GCA_036723155.1 Actinomycetota bacterium | reverse complement strand
AGATCCTCGGCGGCATCGGATTCACCTGGGAGCACGACGCGCACCTGTACCTCAAGCGCGCCTCCGCCCTCCGGAGCCTCGCGGGCCCATCCTCGGGCTGGCGAGTGCACGCGGCCCGCCGCGCCCTCGGGGGAGCGCGACGCCAGCTCACCGTCGACCTGGGTCCGGCGGCCGACACGATCCGAGCCGACGTGCGCGCGTTCCTCGACGAGGTCCGCGACCTTCCCCGCGACGAGCAGCGACAGCGAGTCGCGGAGGCCGGCTTCCTCACGCCGACGTGGCCGAAACCATGGGGCCGGGACGCCAAAGCCATCGAGCAGCTCGTCATCGACGAGGAGTTCCGCCGAGCCGAGGTCGCGCGACCAGGGATCATGATCGGCAGCTGGGCGCTCCCGCCCGTCATCGTGTACGGGACACGCGAGCAACAGGAGCGGTGGATCCCACCCACCCTTCGAGGCGAGACCACGTGGTGTCAGCTGTTCAGCGAGCCCGGCGCGGGATCGGACCTCGCCAGCCTCACCACCCGGGCAACGAAGGCCGAGGGCGGCTGGCTCGTCACAGGCCAGAAGGTCTGGACCTCGATGGCCCAGACCGCGGACTGGGGCATCCTCCTGGCCCGCACCGACCCCGACCTCCCCAAGCACGACGGCATCTCGTGCTTCATGGTCGACATGCGCCACACCGACGGGCTCGACATCCGGCCGCTCCGCGAGCTGACCGGCGAGTCCATGTTCAACGAGGTGTTCTTCGACGACGCCTTCCTCCCCGACGACTGCCTCGTCGGTCGGGCCGGCGACGGCTGGCGGGCGGCCCGGACGACGCTCGCCAACGAGCGTGTCTTCATGGGCAGCGGCATGACGCTCGGGCACGGTCTGGAGCAGATCCTCCGCATGGTGAGTGCCGACCAACCTCCTGACACCGTCATCCTCGACGAGATCGGTGGGCTCGTCGCAACCGCGCATGCGCTGGCCTGCCTCGGCTTCCGCCTCACCTTGGCTGCGCTCGCCGGCGCCGACCCCAGCGGGTCCGAAGCGTCCGTACGCAAGCTGCTCAGCGTGTTACACGACCAGCACGTCCAAGAAGTCGGTCTCGGGCTGCTCGGTCCACGCGGGGTCATCGCCGAAGGGGACGGCGCCACGTGGAGCCGGGGGTTCCTGTTCAACCGGAACCTCACGATCGCGGGCGGGACGAGCGAGATCCAACGCAACATCGTCGCCGAGCGCGTCCTCGGCCTGCCCCGCGACCCCTGATCTCGGCCCGCGGGCCGGAGTGGGTGCTTACCCGCCGACCGGGGGCAGCACGATCTGCTCACCGGGGAAGATCAGGTTGACGTCGCCCGACTGCAAGTGGGATTGGTTCGCGTCGCACACCCGTTGCCAGTAAGCCGCCACGTCGGCGTTCGACAGCGACGCGACCGGCCGACCGGTGACCTGAGCGACTTGGGTCGCGGCGATGCTCCACAGGTCGTCACCGGCGACGGTGGCGTGCGAGGTCGGGTCCGGAGGCGGGGGACCGGTGGCGACGCTG
>DAIMHT010000458.1:0-1533 GCA_036723155.1 Actinomycetota bacterium | reverse complement strand
GCTCGCTCCGGTGCCGGCGCGGCCGCGCTGCTGCTCGTCTCGCACGGCGGCCACGCGTCCGTCGGGGCGCGGGTCACCCGGACCCACCCGTACCTCGACCGGTACCGCGGCGACGGTGAGCTCGCGACCCGCGATCTCTACGACGGGCGCTTGTTCCGGGAGGAGATCTTCCTCCCCACCATGCGCGAGCTCGGCGAACAGCTCGGCGCGCTCGAGATCGACCGGTGGTCCCTCCCCGACCCCGACGGTCGCCTCGGTGCCACCATCGCCCGCCAGCTCGGCGCGGAGTCACCCGCGTCGGCGCCGGTCTACCGCGCGCTCGGCGATACCGGGGCGGCCGCCGCGCTCCTCGGTGCGATCGGGGCCCTCGACACGGCCGGGACCGTCGGTGTCGTCGCGTGGGGCGGCGGCCGGGCGACCGGCGTCGCGTTCACGGCCCGGGAGCCGGTCCGGGGCGCCGCCAACGTGCCCGCCGCGCTCGCGCGCGGCCGCGCCGCCAGCTACGCCGAGGTGCTCCGAGCTCGAGGCCAGCTGGTCGCCTCGGGGGAGACGGTCCAGATGGGCGTGCCGCCGGAGAGCGCCCAGTTCGTGCGCGGCGCCGACGAGATGCTGGGGCTGCTCGGGGCCCGGTGCGTCGATTGCGGCACGATCAACACGCCCCCGTCGATCCACCCGCACTGCATCAGCTGTGGGAGCGCCAAGTTCGTGCTGGTGCCGCTGGCCCGCCACGGCCGGGTCCACACCTTCGTCGTGAACCACACCATGCCGGCCCCCTTCGTCGCGCCGCTTCCGCTCGCGGTGATCGACCTCGACGACGGGGCACGGGTCATGCTCCAGGTGACCGAGCACGACGCGCCCCTCGAGATCGGCTCCGAGGTCGAGCTCGTCCTGCGCCGCTACGCCCACGAGCGAGGCGTGCCGGTCTACGGGTACAAGGCCCGAACCGTCGGGACGGAGGGCACCACGTGAGCTGGAACCGAGTCGCGGTCGTCGGCGCGGGACTGATCAAGTTCGGCGAGCTGTTCGAGCAGAGCTACGAGCAGATGGCCGCCGGCGCGTTCGCCGCCGCGGTCGAAGCCGTCGACAAGGGCTTCGAGCCGTCCCAGGTCGAAGCGGCGTTCGTCGCCACCCAGCGGGGAACGCTGTGGGGCCAGGAAGGCATCGGCGGCAACACCGTCCCGTCGGCCATCGGGCTGGCCGGGATCCCCTGCACCCGGATCGAGAACGCCTGCCCCTCCGGCTCCGATGCGTTCCGGGTCGGGGCGATGGCGGTCGCCAGCGGCGTCCACGACGTCGTCCTCGTGATCGGCGTCGAGAAGATGCGCGACAAGTCCAGCGAGGAGGGGCTCCTCGCCCGCGCCGCGGCGGGACATCCGATCTTCACCCGAGGCGAGACCGCCCCGGTGCTCTTCGCACCGTTCGCCACCCGCCACATGTACGAGTTCGGCACCACCCGGGAGATGCTGGCGTCGGTCGCAGTCAAGAACCACTACAACGGCGCCCGCGACCCGTACGCCCACTTCCAGAACGAGC
>DAIMHT010000457.1:0-1538 GCA_036723155.1 Actinomycetota bacterium | reverse complement strand
GGCTAGCCCCGGACGCGTCAGCGGCTGGGGCGCGCCGCCCCGCGCACCGGCGCCGCCCGCCCCACGGCACCCGCACGACCGATGAAGACCGAGACCATCCTGGGTGTCATCGGCGACACCCCCCTTGTCGGGATCCACGCGCTCTCACCGAACCCCGCGGTACGGATCTACGCCAAGCTCGAGGGCCAGAACCCCGGCGGATCGTCCAAAGACCGCATCGCGCTCGCCATGATCGACCTCGCCGAGCGGGCCGGCACCCTCCAACCGGGCGACACGATCCTCGAACCCTCGTCGGGCAACACCGGCATCGGGTTGGCCCTCGTCGCGAAGCTGCGGGGCTACCACCTCCGGGTGGTGCTGCCCGACAACGTCTCCGTCGAGCGACGCCAGCTCCTCGAGATCTTCGGCTCCGACATCGTCCTGTCGGATGGAGCCGAAGGCAGCAACGGCGCCATCCGCCTCGCCGAGCAGCTGGCCGCGGACGAGCCCAGCCTGCGGCTGCTCTTCCAGTACGGCAACCCGGCGAACCCCCTCGCCCACTACGAAGGGACCGGGCCCGAGATCTGGCGCGACTGCCCCGACGTGGACGTGTTCGTCGCCGGGCTCGGGACGAGCGGGACGCTGATGGGGGTCGGCCGGTTCCTCAAAGAGCAGAAGCCGAGCATCAAGATCGTCGCGGTGGAACCTCCCGCCGGCGAGCTCGTCCAGGGTCTGCGTTCGCTCGACGACGGCTTCGTCCCGCCGATCTTCGACCCGACCGTCCTCGACCGCAAGCTCATCGTCCGACCGCGCGAGTCGATCGAGTGGCTCCGTCGGCTGCTGGACGAGTGCGGCGTGTTCGCCGGGATCTCGTCGGGGGCGGCCGTGGCGGGCGCGGTGAAAGCCGCGGCGGAGCTGGACGCGGGAACGATCGTGGTCCTCCTCCCCGACGGCGGGTGGAAGTACCTCTCGTCGGGGGCGTGGACCGACCCGCTCGACGTGGTCGCGGAGCGAGCCACGCGAATCAACTACTGGTGAGATCACGAGGCTCGACCGGCGCAGCGGTCGCGACGATCCCGGCCGGACGCGGAGGTCGACGGTGCCATCGGCGATGATGAAGGCGATGGACCCCGATGGTGGCGAGGTCGACGACGCGGTGCGGATCCTCCAGCAGGGCGGGCTCGTCGCCTTCCCGACCGAGACCGTCTACGGGCTCGGCGCCGACGCCACCAACCCCGACGCGCTTCGACGGCTCTACGCGGTCAAAGGTCGGCCCCGGAACCATCCGGTGATCGTGCACCTCGCCACCGGCAGCGCAGACGCGCTGGCCCGCTGGGCGAACCCGTTGCCGCCCGCAGCGCAGGCGATCGCCGATGCGTGCTGGCCCGGTCCGGTCACTCTCGTGCTGCGACGAGCCGGCGGCGTCCCGGCCGAGGTGACCGGCGGATCGGACACTGTCGGCGTCCGCGTACCTGACCAACCGGTGGCGCAACAGCTGCTCACCCGGTTCGGTGGGGGAGTCGCGGCTCCGTCGGCGAATCGCTTCGGGCGGGTGAGCC
>DAIMHT010000456.1:0-1538 GCA_036723155.1 Actinomycetota bacterium | reverse complement strand
GCGCACCCGTCTACGGGGCGACGGGGCCCGACCGGTACCTGTCGCCGAACAGCCGAGACTTCATCGCGGTGCTGATCCGCGCCGCGGTCGTCCCCGGCGCCCCCGGGAAGGTCGGGCTCGCGCCGGTGGACGGGAAGGTGCACATCCCGTAGCGCGTCAGCGAAACCGGTCGACGCCGGCGGCCGTCTTGACCCCGCTACTGCTTGGCCGGGGCCTCGATCACGACCGTGCCCGCGGTGTCGATGACCCGCACCGACACCATCTGCATCGTGCCGTCGCTGAAGCTCACCGAGCAGGGGACGTGAGCCCCCGGAGCCAGGACCAGCACCGGACGCGTCCCGCAGTTGACCATGGCCGAAATCGACGCGTGCACCGCCACGAAGCTTTCAATGGCCGGTTTCTGAATCACGGCTTCTTGCGCTTCGAGCTGGAGGTGACCCGCGGCGTCGCGCTGCACGACCCGGACCCGCAGCGTCTGATCGCCCACCGGGAGGGTGCAGACGAACGACGCGCCTTGGCGCTTCTCGACCTGCTTCGGGCAACGGGTCCGCCCCAACGGGACGCCGGGAAAGTCGACGCGAGCACGCGTCGTGACCGTCCGATTCACGCGGGCCACGTCCAGCAGGTCGGGTCCACTGCTACAGGCGCTGAGGCCGATGAGCGCACCAACGATCGGCGCCAGCCACCAGCCCCATCGCGGTCGCGTCATCGGCGCGCCGAAGGGAGCGGCGGTCTCGGTCCCAGGAGTCGTGGTCACCGGGTCGGGCCTCGGTCGGTGGGGTGCCTAGCTGGCGATCGCGGCTTCGGCCCGCTGCATCAGCTCCGCGAGCTCGCTTCGCTCCGCGTCGGTGAGCGACCGCTCGTACACCGCCGCCGAGAGCGTGTTCGTGCTCTGTTGCGCGTCCTCGTACCGGCTCTTCAGGTGGCTGCAGTCCGGGAGGTCGCCTTGCCAGCCGAAAAAGCGGGCTTGCCCCTCACCCTCGTTGGTCAGGATCGCCTCGAGCGGGGAGAGGCCGGCGGCGGTGGTGGCGACCAGGTGCAGCCCACCCCGCCATTCCCGCAGAACATGGATCAGCTGCATCGCACGCCCGGGCGCGTCGTCGACCAACGGCTCCGCTCGCCACCCCGCGAACAGCGGCAACCCGGACACCTCGGTGCCCGAGACGAGCTGTCCGGCGAGCGACGCGAGCCGATCGACGCCGTCGACGGCCGCGAGGTGATCGCGACCCCACTCCGCGCACGCGGCTCCGTACCGTCGGGCTCCCTCGCGGGCTCCTGCGACGGCGATCCCTTCCTCCCAGAGCGGGCGCACCATGTCCGGCTCGAACCAGCCCATGGCCGCCACGACCACGGACGCGTCGACGTCACCGAGCACACCACCGCGGCCGACGGCATAGAAGGCGAACGGGTTGGCGTACCCGAGTTCACCCGCCCGAGCCATGGTCTCGGGGTGCAGCATGAACGCCGACCCGACATCGTGGACCCGGTGATCCGTCTCCTGCACCGCGTCCATCGCGCTCAGCCCGCTCATCGCGTCT
>DAIMHT010000455.1:0-1539 GCA_036723155.1 Actinomycetota bacterium | reverse complement strand
AGGAACCGACATGGGAGCAGGCTACCGCCGGGTGTTGACGTTCAGCCGGTGACAAATTCGCGGTACCGACTGAGGTTGGCCCCGTCGATGCGCGCTCGGACGCGGGTGCCAGTGTCGGCATGCACCTCGACGAGGACCTCACCGTCGCGGTGGAGCCCGGCGAGGATGTCGCCCCGCTCGTAGGGCACGACGAGCTCGACGACGGTCGCGAGGGCGCGCAGGCGGTCACCGACCGCGCCGAGCAGCTTGTCGACGCCCTCGCCGGTCGCGGCGGAGGCGGCGAGGGTGGTCTCGCCAGCGCACAGCTCGCGCACCTGGGTCGGCTCGGCGATGTCGATCTTGTTGACGACGAGCAGCTCCGGAACGTCGGTGGCCTGGATCTCGTCGAGGACGGTATGGACCGCGGCGATCTGCGCCGCGGCGTCGGGTGCGGCGCCGTCGACGACGTGGAGGATGAGGTCGGCTTCGTTGACCTCCTCGAGGGTGGATCGAAAGGCCTCGACGAGCTCGTGGGGGAGTCGTCGGACGAAGCCGACGGTGTCGGAGCAGAGGACGGTCTCGCCGCCGGCGAGGCGGAGCCGGCGAGTGGTGGGATCGAGGGTGGAGAAGAGCCGGTCCTCGACTCGGGCCTGGGCGTCGGTGATGCGGTTCAGGAGGGTCGACTTGCCGGCGTTGGTGTAGCCGACGAGCGCGACCGTGGGGAGGCCCCGGCGCCGCCGAGCCTTGCGCTGGGTGGCCCGGGTACGCCCGAGCCGCTTGAGATCTTGTTCGAGCTTGGTGATGCGCCGTTGGATGCGACGTCGGTCGACCTCGAGCTGGGTCTCACCGGGACCGCGGGTCCCGATCCCGCCCCCTTGCTGGCTGAGGGTGACGCCCCGGCCTCGGAGGCGCGGCATCCGGTAGCGCAGCTGCGCCAGCTCGACTTGGAGCATGCCTTCCTGGCTGGTGGCGTGCTGGGCGAAGATGTCGAGGATCAGCGCCACGCGGTCGACCACGTCGCGCCCGAGGCGCTGCTCGAGGTTGCGCTGCTGGGCCGGGGTGAGCTCGTCGTCGAACACGACGACGTCGATGTCGAGGGTGTCGGCGAGGCTCCGGAGCTCGTCGACCTTGCCCGTCCCGACGTAGGTGGCCGGGTCGGGGTGGTCTCTTCGCTGGAGCACGGATTGGACGGGGTCGGCGCCGGCGGTGTCGGCCAGGAGTGCGAGCTCGGCGAGCGACGCCTCGGCGTCGGCGACGTGTCGGGTCCCGACGCCGGTGCCGACGAGCAGGGCGCGTTGGCGCAGGACCTCGAGGTCGACTTCGGTGGCGGTGAGGCGGCGCCGGGCGCGCCCGTCGGGACTGGTCACGCGTCGACCCCGTCCACCTCGACGTCGAAGACATGAAAGACGGGTCCGCCCAGCCGGACGGTGTCGCCGAGGTCCACGGAGAGGTCACCCCCGGGAACGTGGACCGTGACCTGTGTGCCGACGAGGCCGCGTTGGTGCGCGGCGGCGGCCGCGGCGCAGGCGCCGGTTCCGCACGAGAGGGTCTCGCCGACGC
>DAIMHT010000454.1:0-1554 GCA_036723155.1 Actinomycetota bacterium | reverse complement strand
GCGCCGGTCAGGACGCCGTCGCCGCCGGTGGCGTGGTCTCGGAAGATGACGTGCCCCGACTGTTCTCCGCCGAGCACGAGGTCGCGGCGTTCCATCTCGTCGATGACGTGGCGGTCCCCGACGGGGACCTCGACGAAGCCGAGGCCGTGGGACTCGAGACACTTCCGGAGGCCGAGGTTCGACATCACGGTGGCGACGACCGCCCGGTTCCGCAGCCGGTCGCGTTCGGCGAGGTCGAGAGCGCACACCGCCATGATCTGGTCGCCATCCACGAGGCCGCCACGCTCGTCCACGGCGATGACGCGGTCGGCGTCCCCATCGAACGCGAGGCCCGCTCGCGCGCCGCGGTCGACGACCGCCTGCTGGAGGTGCGACGGGTCGGTCGAACCGGACTTGGCATTGATGTTGGTGCCGTCGGGGGCGGCGTTGAGGACGTCGATCGTGGCTCCGAGCTCGCGGAAGATCTTCGGCGCGGTCCGGAACGCGGCCCCGTTGCCGCAGTCGAGCACGATGGTGAGGGACTCGAGGCTCCGCCCTTCGAGGCTGCTGACGACGTGGGGGATGTACTCGTCGACGGCGTCGCGCATAGGCCGAACGACACCGACGGCGCCGCCACCAGGTCCGGGTCCGGGGGAGCTGACCGCAAGCTCTCGGAGCTCCTCCTCGACTCGTTGTTCGAGCGCTTCGCTCATCTTCTGGCCACCAGGGGCGAACAGCTTCACCCCGTTGTCTTCGAAGCTGTTGTGGCTCGCCGAGATCATGGCGCCGGGCGCGCCGCGACTCGACGCGAGGAACGCGACGGTGGGAGTCGGGACAACGCCGGCCAGCTCGACGTCGGCACCTTCGGAGCAGATCCCGGCCACGAGTGCCGCTTCGATCATCGGACCCGACCGGCGGGTGTCGCGCCCGATGACGAACGGCCGATCGGTGCCGAGCACTCGGGCCGCGGCCCGACCGAGGGCGGTGACCAGCTCCGGTGTCAACTCGCGGTTCGCAACACCACGGATGCCGTCGGTTCCGAATCGGAGAGTCACGGGTCGCGCTGAGGCGCCGCGCGGGGGCGCGCTAGCGCTTCGAGTACTGGGGCGCCTTACGGGCCTTCTTGAGGCCGTACTTGCGCCGTTCCTTCTCGCGCGCGTCACGCACGAGCAATCCAGCCTTCTTGAGCTGCGGCCGCACCTCGTCGTCGAGGGCGACGAGGGCGCGGGCGATCCCGAGCCGCAGCGCACCGGCCTGGCCGCTGACCCCACCGCCGCCGATCGTGGCGTCGACGTCGTAGACATCAGCGGTCTGGGTGAGCCGAAGGGCTTCGGTCGCGCGTTGCACGTGCATCAGGATCGGGAAGTACTGCTCGACGGGGCGACCGTTGATGACCACCTTGCCCGACCCGGC
Source organism: Actinomycetota bacterium (assembly GCA_036723155.1). GTDB lineage: Bacteria > Actinomycetota > Acidimicrobiia > IMCC26256 > PALSA-555 > PALSA-555. Next base: position 162 of record DAIMHT010000454.1, on the reverse strand, counting down.
ACGGAGTCGCACGCGGGCAACCGCTTCCTTGCGGCGCCCGGTCGTCTGGATGAGAGGTTTCGGCATCGTGTCCTTGTCGTTAGGCCGCGGGCGCGTTTCGGCGCGCCGACGCGAGGGCCCGAGGTTTTGGCTGCTGCGCACTGTGGGGGTGGGTCGGCCCCG
>DAIMHT010000453.1:0-1556 GCA_036723155.1 Actinomycetota bacterium | reverse complement strand
TCGGAGCGCTCGCGCCGGCGTGGGCAAGCGCCCCGAGGAGTACGACGCAGCGGTCCAGCGTGAGCTTCACCGCCGTCCTCGACGGTCAGCGTCTCGATCTCTCGTCCTCGGGGGACCCCATCGTCCTGGACCCCGACCACTCGTCGACCTTGGCCCTCGAAATGCGCAACAACACCAACCAGCCGCTCACCGTGCGCCAGGTGCAACTGCGCGGCAACGCGTTCGGGATCACGATCCTCGCCTACGACGTGACCATCAACGCCAAGTTCGCGCCCGGCGAGCGCACGACGCTCGACGTGCCCGTCGAGTTCGTCGACCTGGGCCAGCAGGCCGACGGCCTCCTGCCCGCGACGATCCGACTCATCAGCCCCGACCGCACCCAGCTCGCCGCGCGCGACTTCACCGTCGACGTACGCGGCTCGGCGACGTCGCTGATGGCCGACTTCACCCTGGTCCTCGCCATCGTGACCGGCGCGAGCATTGCGACGATCTGGATCGCGATCGGCCGGCGGCGCCTCCCACCCAGCCGATGGCGGCGCGGCCTGCGCTTCGCGCTCATCGGCGCCGGGGTCGGGGTGACCCTGACCCTGTTCCTCGCCGAACTGCTGCTCGTCACGCCCAAGGGCTCCGTGTGGATCCCGCTCCTGGTCGTCCCGACCGTCGGGACGTTCCTCGTCGGCTGGTTCTCACCGGGCCCGCCCAGCCCAGACGAGGACGAGGCCGACGTCGAAGACTGGATGCGCGAGACCGTTCAACAATCGTCCTGAGCTGACCGCCCGTCGACCGGCCCGAACTTTCCTTCCCCGACCGCACGCCGAACAGGACGAAACGAGCCGTCCGCCCGCTTCGAGCCCGCGGGCGAAGCAAGCGGCCCGCGCCGCGACGCGGGGGAACGGTGCCGGCCGGATCCACGGTCGAGAGCTGACCACCGACCGTTTCGTGGGAGGTTCGGCCTCCCGCACCGTTCCCCGAAGGGCGCCGCCCCCCTCTCACCACCCTGGGTGACCCGAGAACCCTTCTGGAGTCACATTTTCGCGCTCAAGGTGACATCAGGGCACTCCGATCCCACTGGTAACGCCGCGCGAGCGGGATCGGGAGGATCCGATGGGCAAGGCACACAGATGGATGGCAACGCTGGTCGCCACGGGCGCCCTGGTGCTCGTCGGTGCCGGCTGCCGCCCCGCCGCGCCCGCGTCAGGGAACTGCGGCATGGACGCCATCAGCAGCGCCGAGCTCAATTACCTGAATGCCGATCGGGCCGCCAACGGGCTGCCCGGCCTCGCCCCCAGCGGACAGCTCACGTGCCTGGCCCAGAGCTGGAGCGTCCACATGGCCCTCACGAACAGCTTCGGGCACCAGGACCTCGGTGCGATCCTCGCCTCGCCCGGCTACCAGAACTTCAACACCCTGGGCGAGAACATCCTGCAGGGCCCCGCGTCCATCAGCGCCGGCGACATGAACACGGCGTGGATGAACTCGCCCGACCACCGAGCCAACATCCTCTCGGGTGCGTACCGGTGGGTCGGCATCGGCGTCGGGTACGCCAACGGCCAGGT
>DAIMHT010000452.1:0-1559 GCA_036723155.1 Actinomycetota bacterium | reverse complement strand
AGCTCCCGGCAGAGCTCGAAGCCGTCGATGTCGGGGAGTCCGAGGTCGAGGAGCACCACGTCGGGTGAGGCGCTGCGCAGCGCGGTGCGCGCGTCGGCGCCGCACTCGGCGTGCACGACCGCGAACCCCTCTCGTTCGAGACCTCGCAGGAGGGGGGAGGCGATGGTCTGGTCGTCCTCGACCAGCAAGACCCGCATCCCAACAGGGTCGGCACGGGGGCCGGGGTACCTTTACCGAATCTTGGCCTCCTGCGGAGCGGCTGCTGAGGGGCCCCGTCGTACGGTGGTCCTGGACGTCACGCCCCACCGTCCGATGTCGAGCCCGGCCGATCGCCCGAGGCCGGCGACCCCGAGGAGCGCCCCGCTTCCTCGTCGCCGGTCCGGGCGTCTCGGTCCGTTCCGGTGGGAGCGTCGATCCCGAGCCCGGCCAGCGCCGCGGCGAGGTCGTCGGGGAGCTCGGTCTCGAACGAGCAGCGCTCCCCCGTCACCGGGTGGTCGAAGGTCAGGGCCTGGGCGTGCAGGAACGGTCGGGTGGCCGGTGGTGCGGGGGCGCCACCGCCGTAGACGGTGTCACCGACGACGGGATGGCCGATGGCGGCGAGATGCACCCGGATCTGATGGGTTCGTCCGGTCTCGAGCCGGCAGGCGAGCAGCGCCACGTCCGGGCCCGGGGCGATGACCTCGTAGCTGGTGCGGGCGTCGCGGCCTTCGGCCCGCACCGCCATCTGGGTTCGGCGTCGGGTCGACCGGCCGATGGGGGCGTCGATCAGCGCCCGTCGGGCTTCGGGGATGCCCCGGACGAGCGCCAGGTAGGTGCGCTCGACATCGTGTGCTGACAGCGCCTGGACGAGGTGGTCGTACGCGGCCGGGGAGCGGGCGACGATGAGCAGCCCGCTGGTGTCGCGATCGAGGCGGTGCACGATGCCCGGCCTGGCGGGGTCACCGATGGCGGCGAGTTCCGGGAAGCGGGCGAGGAGGCCCTGGACGAGGGTGCCGTGCGCGTGGCCGGCGCCGGGATGCACGACGATGCCGGCGGCTTTGTTGACGACGATGAGGTCGTCGTCGGCGTATCGGACATCGATCGGGATCGGCTCCGCGTCGGGCGGCGTTTCCGCTTCGGGTTCGGCGAGGAGCTCGATCACCGCGCCCGGGGTGAGCCGATGGCTCTTGATCGGCGGTTGCCCGTCGACGAGCACCGCGCCCGCGGCGACCAGCGATTGGACCTCGGCGCGACTCCAGCCGGTGAGCAGCGCCACCGCGCGGTCGATCCGCTCCCCCGCGAGGGCCTCGGGAACGGTGAACGTCTCGAGGTCGGGGGCAATCACGGTGCGTGCGGTCGCGATCGGCTCCCGAGGAGGCTCCAGCCGACGAGGAGGACGGCGCCGATCGTGATCGCCGAGTCGGCGACGTTGAAGGTCGGCCATCCGCCGATGTGGATGAAGTCGACGACGGCGCCGCGCAGCCAACCCGGGGAGCGGAACAGGCGGTCGGCGAGGTTCCCGAACGCGCCCGCGAGGACGAGCGCGAGGGCGATGATCACGATGCGGTCGTTGGTGCGGC
>DAIMHT010000451.1:0-1576 GCA_036723155.1 Actinomycetota bacterium | reverse complement strand
CGGTCGCCGCCGACGACGGGAGCCCGGTGGCGCTCGTCGCCAACCCGGTGCAGTTCGACCAGACCCCATCGGTGCTCCGGCGAGCACCCGAGCATGGCCAGCACACCGAAGAGGTGCTCCTCGAGCTCGGCCTCACCTGGGACGATCTCGCCGCCCACAAGGAATCGGGTGCGATCCTCTAGCGAGCCGACGGCTCACGCGGCCCGCGCGGTGATCACGAGGTTGCCGAGGCGACGGCGCGCGTGACGTCACGCCAGCGTGCCAGCTGGCCACCCTGCTGTCCCCAACGTTCGGTCGCTCCGTACATGACCAACCGGTCGGCGATCCCCGCGTACCGCTCGACGAGCACCGCGGCGAGGTCGTCCCACGTCGCCGTCACGGTGTAGACGTCGAGCATCTCGTCGGTGATCGTGGCCGCCATCCCGGCAAGGTCGCCGGTGCGCTGCAGCTCGTGGAGCCGGTCGGCGGTTCCCTCGAAGCCGTGCAGATCGAAGACCCCGTGGTAGGTGCGGGTCGAGCCGTAGAAGGCGACGCGGAGCCGAAGGTCGTCACGTGCCCGGCTCAGCTCGGCGTCGGTGTCACCCACGCTCGCCATCACCGGGCAGGTGATGGCGATCCCGGAGCGATCTCGCCCCGCGGCGTCAGCCCCGGCCTGCGCCGCCGGGAGGACCACCTCGTCCAGGTACCGGACGGAGTGGAACGGGTGGACATGGATGCCGTCGGCGACTTCGCCGGCCATGTGGGCCATCCACGGTCGCACCGCCGCGACGTAGATCGGGACGTTCGGGTGCTCGATCGGTCCGGGGCTCCAGGTCGCCGGGAGGAGGTTCATCGACCAGTAGTCGCCGCGGAAGTCGAGGGGGGCGTCACCTTGGAACGCGGCGAAGATGGCGCGGAGGGCCTGGATGTACTCCCGTAGTCGGGAGCCGGGGTGGCTGAACTCGGTCCCGTAGCGCCGTTCGATGTGGGCTTTCACCTGCGTGCCGAGACCGAGGACGAAGCGGCCGTCGGTGGCGTCGGCGAGCTCCCACGCGATCTGGGCCGTGACCATCGGGCTGCGCGGGAAGGCCAACGCCACCGCGGTCCCGATGTCGAGCCCGTCGGTGGTCAGCGCCGCGGCGGTGCAGCCGGTGTACGCGGTGCGGCCGCTCTCGGTGAACCACAGCCCGTCGAACCCCGCGGCCTCGACGTCGCGGACCAGGGCCGGGACCCGCTTGACCGGCTGGCCCATGGCGATGGCGTCGATCTTCATGGGCTCTCCCGGCTCCTGCGCCGCCGGTTACGGCTCGAGGAGGACCTTGACGGCTCCGGTGCGTCGGCGACGGGCGATGGTCATCACGGCGCGCTTCCACTCGTCGAGTGGGAACCGGTGGGTGATCATCGGCGTGAGGTCGAGGCCCCGGGCCGCGAAGTCGAAGTAGTGGTCGAAGGCGTGCTGGCGGAGACCGCCCACGTCTTCGATCCCGAAGGCGTTCGAGCCGATCATGTGGAGCTCCTTGAAGTACAAGGGCGTCCATTCGAACCGTTTCGGCGGCTCGACGCCGCTGATCACGAGGGTGCCGCCGGTGTCGAGCAG
>DAIMHT010000450.1:0-1577 GCA_036723155.1 Actinomycetota bacterium | reverse complement strand
CGTCGGTGAAGTAGATCGCGGAGCGGTACTGGGTGCCCATGTCGTTGCCCTGGCGCATGCCTTGCGTCGGGTCGTGATTCTCCCAGAAGGCGCGCAGCAGCTCCTCGTACGACACCACGTCCGGGTCGTACACGACGAGGACGGCCTCGGTGTGTCCGGTGCGTCCCGAGCACACCTCTTCATAGGTGGGGTTGGGCGTGGAGCCGCCGGCGTACCCCACCGCGGTGGTGTAGACGCCGGGAATGGACCAGAACACCTTCTCGGCACCCCAGAAGCAGCCCATCCCGAAGACGGCCCGGGCCGTCCCGTCGGGGAACGGCGGTACCAGGCTGGTTCCGAGCACCGTGTGGCGCTCGGTGACGGGCGTCGACGCGGACCGGCCGGGGAGGGCTCGGTCGGGGTCGATCATCTGCGACTTGGCTCCGAACATCTGGGTGACCTCCGTGTTGTCTTCGGGGTTAGTAACGCTTCGGGCCCCCGAGATGGTCCCGCTCTTTGGGACGCTGTTACATCCTGTTCATCGGCTGGACCTCGGGGCGCAATCCGGGTCGGCGAGGATGCGGATGTTCGAGCGGCGACCCCGGCGAGGCCGGTTTCGTTCCCCCTGGCCGGTCTCCCGGGCGCCGCTTCGGCAGGGAACCACCGGGCGTCGCGTGGGGCCCACCGCCCCGAGGCCGTCGCCGAGCACCGTGACATGATGCCCCCGGCATGACCCTGAAGGACAAGGCGGCGATCGTCGGGATCGGCGCGACGCAGTACTACAAGCGGGGTCAGTCCCTTCCGCAGACACCGCTGGAGCTCGCCGGGAAAGCGATGCTGGCGGCGCTCGACGACGCCGGCCTCACCGTCGACGACGTCGACGGGCTCGCCCTGTACAGCATGGGTCTCGGCGGTGACACGTCGCTGTTCGCCCAGACGCTCGGGATCCCCGAGGTTCGGTTCACCGCCATGCTCACCGGCGGGGGCGGCGGCGCGGCCGGCTCGGTGGGACTGGCTGCGGCGGCGATCACGTCGGGCATGGCGACCTGTGTCGTGAGCCTGATGACATTGCAACAAGCCGCGAGCCGGTTCGGCGCCTCGTACGCCCCGCGGGGCCGGCCCGGCGCCCAGTACTCGGCGCCTCCATCCCCGGAGGGCAACTTCATCCAGCCTGCCGGTCTCATGGCCCCGGGCCAGATGTTCGCGGTGCTCGCCAACCGGCACATGCACCGCTACGGGACGAGCCGCGAGCATTTCGCCGAGATCGCCATCTCGACCCGGGAGAACGCCCGGCGCCGCGAGACCGCCCTGATGCGCGAGCCCCTCGATCGCGACCAGTACTTCGCGGCTCGGATGATCGCGGAGCCCCTCTGCCTCTACGACTTCTGCCTCGAGTGTGACGGCGCGGTCGCGGTCGTGACCGTGCCGACGGAGCGGGCGAAGGATCTGCGCCAACCGCCAGTGTCGATCACCGCGTCGGCGCACGGTGGGCACGGCCGGTGGGGCCAGGCCATCACCTGGATGAACATGCCCGACGAGGAGTTCGCGTCGTCGGGGCACCGTCCCGTGGCGCGTCGCCTCTACGAGATGGCGGGCCT
>DAIMHT010000449.1:0-1587 GCA_036723155.1 Actinomycetota bacterium | reverse complement strand
GACGATCGTCCGCGGCTCTCGGGCCAGCTCCCCGAGCCGGTCCCGGCGCGCCGTGCCCCGGCGGGGCAGGAACCCTTCGAACGCGAACCGCTGGGTGGGTAGACCGGAGAGGGTCAGGGCGGCGAGCGCCGCGCTGGGACCGGGGACCACCTCCACGGTGACACCGGCGTCGACGCACACCCGGACGAGGCGTTCCCCGGGGTCCGACACCCCGGGCATCCCCGCGTCGGTGACGACGGCCACCGTGGCGCCGTGACGGATCTTGTCCACGAGCTCGTCGGCTCGGGCCCGCTCGTTGTGCTCGTGGACGGCGAGGAGCCGGCGGCCGGCCGGGACGCCGGCGTGGGTCAGCAGGCCTCGGGTGCGACGGGTGTCCTCCGCCGCGATGAGGTCGGCGTCGCGCAGGGCCTCCACGGCTCGAGGCGCGAGATCGCCGAGGTTTCCGATGGGGGTGCCGATGAGCACCAGCCGTCCTTCGCTCATGGACCGGTCCTCGCCAACCCCGTCAGACGTTGAAGCGGATCTCGAGCACGTCCCCGTCTTGCACGACGTAGTCCTTGCCCTCGACCCGCAGCTTGCCCAGCTCTTTGGCCTTGGCCCACGAGCCGATCTCGAGCAGCTCCTCCCAGTCGATGATCTCGGCTCGGATGAACCCGCGCTGCAGGTCGGAGTGGATGACACCGGCGCATTCCGGTGCGGTCGACCCGGCCCGGAACGTCCACGCCCGCGATTCCTTGTCCCCGGTGGTCAGGAAGGTGTTCCGTCCGAGCAGGTGCAGCGCCGAGCGGGCCAGCCTCGGGACCACGCTCTCGGGGACGCCGAGGTCGGCGAGCAGCTGGGCCCGCTCGTCGCCTTCGGCGGCGACGACTTCGGGGTCGCCTTCGAGCTCGACGCACACCGCGAGCGCATCGTCGCCGAACGGTTCGACGATGCGGTCGGCGTCGTCGAGCTGGTCGACGTCGATGTTCACCACCACGAGCGCGGGCTTGTTGGTGAGGAGGAACACCGGCTCGAGGTTCGCTCGATCCTCGGGGCCGAGATCGGACCGGTAGATCGGGATCCCGTCCCCGAGGACCGCCTCGGCCCGCTCCAGCGTCGCGATCTCGGCCGCGAGGGACTTGTCGCCCTTCGCCGCTCGGCGTTGCTTGTACAGGCGGCCCTCGACGGAGCCGAGGTCGGCGAGGATCAGCTCCTCCTCCAACGCGGTGAGCTCCCGGGCCGGGTCGTGGCCCTCACCGGCCCGCACCACGAGCAGCAGCGCGTCGCAGTCCCGAAGCGAGCCGAGCAGGCGGCTCCCCATCCCCTTGCCCGCCTCGGTCGACAACGCCGGGAGCATCGCCACCTGGAACGACGCTCGCACCACGTTCTTCGACTTCGACATCGCCGCCAGCCGGTCGAGACGCTCGTCGGGGATCGGCACCGCCCCGAGGACCCGGTCGGCGGCGTTCGCCGCGTCATGGCCGGTCAACGCCGCGAAGACGCCCGTATGCCCGGATTCGGGAAGGCCGACCAGCCCCAGATGCTCCATCGAAGCGAGGCTACCGGCGGTCGCGGGCAGACTCTCCGAGGCCACACTCGCCAAGGGGG
>DAIMHT010000448.1:0-1606 GCA_036723155.1 Actinomycetota bacterium | reverse complement strand
GAGGTTGTCGTAGTACTGGGAGATCGTGTCGCCCTCGTCGTAGCCGGCGTCCCAGCGGACCCCGGGGCCGCCGGGCACTCGAAGGCGAGTGATCGTCCCCGGCGAGGGCAGGAACCCGCGGGACGGGTCCTCGGCGTTGATGCGGCACTCGATCGAGTGGCCGTGTCGCTGCACTGACTCTTGGGTGAAGGACAGGGGCTCGCCGTCCGCGACGCGCAGCTGCTCCGCGACGAGGTCGAGGTCGGTGACCATCTCGGTCACGCAATGCTCGACCTGGAGGCGGGTGTTCATCTCGAGGAACCAGAAGTTGCCGTCTTGGTAGAGCATCTCGACGGTCCCGGCGTTGACGTAGCCGCAGCCCAGCGCCACCTTCACCGCGGCGGTACCCATCGACGAGCGGGTGGCGTCGTCGAGACCGGGCGCGGGGGTCTCCTCGATGAGCTTCTGGTGGCGGCGCTGCGTCGAGCAGTCGCGTTCGCCGAGCCAGACGCCGTGACCGTGGGTGTCGCAGAAGACCTGGACCTCGATGTGTCGAGGCCGGGTGAGGTACCGCTCGAGGTACGCCTCGGGCCGACCGAAGTACGCGGTCGCCTCCCGGGTGGCGGACTCGAACGCGGCCTTCGCCCCGTCGGCGTCGCGCACGACCTTCAAGCCCTTCCCGCCACCGCCGTACGCGGCCTTGATCGCCACCGGCCAGCCGTGCTCCTCACCGAAGGCGACGATCTCGGCGACGTCGGTGATGGCCTCGGTGGTACCGGGGACCGCCTCCACGCCCGACGCGGCCGCGGCCTTGCGCGACGAGATCTTGTCGCCCATCACCTCGATCGCCTCGGGAGGGGGGCCGATCCAGGTGACGCCGGCGGCTCCGATGGCGCGGGCGAAGTCGGCGTTCTCGGCGAAGAAGCCGTACCCGGGGTGCACGGCGTCGGCACCGCTGCGCTCGATGGCGTCGAGGATCCGCTCCGTGTTCAGGTAGCTCTCGGCCGCGGTCTGACCACCGAGCGCGTACGCCTCGTCGGCGTACCGGACGTGCGCCGCGTCCCGATCGAGGTCGGAGTACACCGCGACCGTCGCGACCCCAAGCTCCCGGCAGGTTCGCATGACGCGCAGCGCGATCTCACCGCGGTTCGCGACGAGGATCTTGGACGGCAACGGGCCCCCGGGTCTCGGGTCAGTGGGCGAGAGGTCGCCGTATCCTACGGGTGATGGGTGATGCGGCCGCCAGCCCGGGTGTTCGCTGGCGGCTCCTCCGGTTCGACGAGATCGACTCGACGAACCGGTACGCGCTCGACGAGGCCCGCGCCGGGACCGCCGCCGGGCTCGTCGTCGTGGCCGACCACCAAGACGCGGGCCGCGGACGTCGGGGGCGCACCTGGACCGCGCCGCCCGGATCGTCGCTCCTCGTCTCGGTGCTGCTCCGCCCGCGTCTCGACGCCGACCAGGTGCACCTCGTGACGATGGCCGCCGCGCTCGCGCTCGTCGACGCGGTCCGACTCGTGGCCGGTGTCGACGCCGCCCTGAAGTGGCCCAACGATCTGCTCGTCGGTGAACGCAAGCTCGCGGGACTGCTCGCCGAGGCCGACATCACCGGCAGCGGAGTGGTCCG
>DAIMHT010000447.1:0-1607 GCA_036723155.1 Actinomycetota bacterium | reverse complement strand
GACCGGAGGGCCCGCATGCCTGCCTCCATCTACTACGACGCCGACGCCGACCTCGCGCTCCTCGAGGGCCGCAAGGTCGCGGTCCTCGGCTACGGGTCGCAAGGTCACGCCCACGCGCTCAACCTCAAGGATTCCGGGGTGGACGTCCGGGTCGGGCTCCGCGAAGGCTCTCGTTCGTGGGCCAAGGCCGAGGAGGCCGGCCTGCGCGTCCTGCCGACCGCGGACGCGGTCAAGGAAGCCGACGTCATCATGGTGCTGCTCCCCGACACCGAGCAGGCGCGGGTGTACGAGCGCGACATCGCGCCGAACCTCGAGGAGCGCGACTCGCTGGCGTTCGCGCACGGGTTCAACATCCACTTCGGGCAGATCAAGCCGCCACCCGGCGTCGACGTCTGGATGATCGCCCCGAAGGGGCCCGGTCATCTCGTCCGTCGGACGTTCGAAGAGGGCGGCGGAGTCCCGTCACTCGTGGCCGTCTCGGCCGATGAGACCGGGAAGGCCAAGCAGACCGCGCTGGCGTACGCCCGGGCGATCGGAGCCACGAGAGCCGGTGTCCTCGACACCACGTTCGAGGAAGAGACCGAGACCGACCTCTTCGGCGAGCAGGTCGTGCTCTGCGGCGGCCTGACGCAGCTCATCATGTCGAGCTACGAGACCCTGGTCGAGGCGGGCTATCAGCCCGAGTCCGCGTACTTCGAGACGCTCCACGAGGTGAAGCTCATCGTCGATCTCATCTACGAGGGTGGGATCGCCAACATGCGCTACTCCATCTCCGACACCGCCGAGTACGGCGACATGACCCGCGGGCCGCGGATCATCACCGATGAGACCCGAGCCGAGATGCGCCGCATCCTCGCCGAGATCCGCGGCGGCGACTTCGCGCGCGAGTGGATCCTCGAGAACCAAGCGGGTCGTCCGGTCTTCAACGCGCTTCGTCGTCGCGCCGCGGAGCATCCCATCGAAGAGGTGGGGGAGCGCCTGCGATCGATGATGCCGTGGATCGGGCAGGGCAAGGCCCGACCCCAAGACGTCTCCGGCGGCTGACCCGACTCCCATGCGGTGAGCGACGCCCTCGCCGTCGCGGCCGCGGCCGGGGTCGGCTACCTGCTCGGCACGTTCCCGACCGCGGTGCTCGTCACGCGGTTCGCCACCCGCGGCGCGGTCGACATCCGCACCACCGGGAGCGGCAACCCCGGCGGGCTCAACACCGCGCACGTCCTCGGACGACGGTGGGGCGCGGCGGTCATGTTCGTCGACGCCGCGAAAGGCTTCGCCGCGGGCCTGCTCGGATGGTGGATCGGGGGCCCCGAGGGCGCGTACGCGGGCGCGACCGCGGCCATCGCCGGTCATATCTGGCCGGTGTGGACCCGTTTCCGGGGCGGGAAAGGGGTCGCCACCTCGGCCGGTGCCGTTCTCGCCGTGTTCCCCGCCTTCTTTCCGCTCGACGCCGGTGTCGCCGCCGCCGGTGCCCTCCGGCTCCGCAACGCCGAACGGGCCATCCAGCTCAGCAGCACGGTCTGGGTGCTGGCCAGCTTCGGCTGGTGGCTCGCCGATCTGCCCAACCTCTGGGGTCCCGACCCGACCGTCGCGCTCCCGATCTCCCAGAC
>DAIMHT010000446.1:0-1612 GCA_036723155.1 Actinomycetota bacterium | reverse complement strand
GCGGTGTTCGTGTTCTTGGAGCAGCGGCGACCCCGGGTGGGGATCCGTCCGGTGCTCGTGGCGATCGGGCTGGTGCTGCTGGTGGCGGTGGCGCTTCCGCCCCGCTCGTCGAACGACGTGTGGTCGTACACGATGTACGGCCGGATGGTCAGCGTCCACGGGTCCAGCCCGTACCAGCGGGTGCCCGCCGATTTCCGGACCGACCCGTTCGACAAGCGGGTCAGCCCGATCTGGCAGCACCGAGGATCGGTGTACGGGCCCGCGTTCGTGGGCTACGCGGCCGCGGTCACGTTCATCGCGGGGGACTCGGTGACCGTGGACCGGCTCCTGTTCCAGCTCGGGGCGCTGCTCGTGATCGCCGCGGTGCTGTGGCTCGTCTGGCGCCGGACCCGGAGCCCCAGCGCGCTGGCCTGGCTCGGTTTGAATCCCCTGTTCGGGGCGGTGATCGTCAACAACGGCCAGGTCGACGCGTTCGTCGGCCTCGCCATCCTCGCCGCGGTGCTCCTCGCCTACGAACGCCGCGGCGTCTTGGCCGGGGTGGCGATCGCCGCGGCGTCGCTGGTCAAGATCACCGGGCTGGTCGCCTTGGCCGGAATCGTCTTCTGGTTGTGGCGTCGGGGCGAACGGCGCGCCGCGGTGCTGGCCACCGTGACCACGGGCGCCCTCGTCGGACTGGTGTACCTCCCGTTCGTGACCGGGGCCTCCCACGTCCTGAACGGCGCGGACCACACCGTGACGCCCGGATCGCCGTGGAACCTCCCGGCGCAGGTCCTCGTCGGCAAGGACGCGGGACGGGACCTGCCGGGGCTGATCGTCCACAACTCGACCCTGTCCACCATCTTCTATCTCTCGTTGGCGCTCACCGCGGTCCTCGTCGTCGGGCTGGCCTGGCGGTGGGCGCGTTCTCCGCGGCCCGACCTCGCGGCCGGCGTCGCCACCGCGTCGTACGTCGTCGCCGCCGAGTACACGCTGCCGTGGTACGCCGGGTGGGTGCTTCCCATGTTCGCGGACCGTCGGATCTCGAGGCTCGGATGGGTCGTGTGGGCGCAGGCCGTGGTGCTCCTGGCGGCGTGGCGGCTGCCGACGCATCACACCGGCGGCGTGTTCGACACGTTCCTGCGGGGCACGTTCGCGTATGCGCTGCCGATCGTGCTCCTCGTCGCCTTCGCGCTGCTCCCGAATCGGGGTCCGACTGACGGTGCGACCCCGGCACCCGGCGCGACCGCCGACCCGGCGGCGATCTCGTGACCCTCGAGGTGCCGCGGTTCCCCGCCGGGGTGCTCCGGTTCGGTGACGGTGTCGTCGAGATCCTCGGTGGCGGGGAGGGAACCCGCGTCGCGGTCCGGGATCTCGAGGCCATCGAGGTCGGCCCGGTCAAGCGGGGCAAGGTGAAGGTCAAGGTGCGACACCGGGCGGGAATCGGGACCAGCACCGACTCGTTCCTCGTCGAGCCGTCGCAGCGGGTCGCGGTCCTCGCCCTCGTCGAAGCGGCCCACGCGGCTCGCGACGCGCCACCAACCTGACGAACGGCCTCCCGGGGGACGACTCGCTGCGAACCGGCCCGGGGGTCTGTGCGGGCAGCTACCGGCCGGCTCACGCGAGCCGCCCCGAC
>DAIMHT010000445.1:0-1614 GCA_036723155.1 Actinomycetota bacterium | reverse complement strand
CGATCGAGTACGGCCACGTCGAGACGCGGTCCCCGACCCCCGGGGGCCACAAGGGCATGGGCGAGGGCGGCGCGATCGGATCGCCGCCGTGCGTGTTCAACGCCGTCGCCGACGCGGTCGCGGCCCGCGGCGCGGTTCTCACCGAGCAGCCCCTCACGCCGAGCCGGATCCTCGACGCGCTGAGCCACTGACGACCGACGCGTCGTTCGAGCGCGCGGGCGGCTACGGGGCGCCGTCGAGGAGGCCGGTCAGCCCGTACTTCGGGAACGGGCCGAGGAACATGTACTCGTGCAGCCCGTAGCCGACCTCGCCGGTGCTGGTCTCGAACCGGGCCGCGGAGTCGACGATCCCGAAGAACCGCTCCGCGTTCTTCACCGTGTCGAGGTCGACGCCCTGGACCGCGAGGTCACCTTGGTACATGCCGTGACGCCAGTCCTGGTCCATCCCGTAGCCGGTGCCCACACCGATGTGGGCGTCGATGAGGGGGGTCACGTCGATGTCGAGGGGCCCACCGGGCGCGTTCGGGAACGACAGCATCCCGTGCTTGATCATCCGGGTCCCGGAGCGGAACTCGTGGGCGTGCTCCGGGCGCCCGAGGTTCTCGGGCGGGCGGTCGGCGTCGTTCCACACCTTGGTTGCCTCCACCAGGTCCCGGCTCCCGTCGGGCTTCTCGGAGCAGATGTAGAGGATCGAGTAGTCGTCGAACTGCATCGGGGCGTAGTTCCACATGCTCATCATCGGCGTGCCCCCGGCCGCGATTCCCGGCGGCTCGGGTTCCCCGACCGGGCGGACGCCCCAGGAGCGGTCGCGCACGCCCCGCCAGCGGGTGCCGGTGACGTCGACGGTCTCGTCCCCGATGGTCACCGTCCCGGCCCAGAAGCCGGTCTGGGCGAAGCGCTCGGTGTCGAAGGTGACGCGCTCGAACGACCGGATGTAGTGCCGCTCCTCGAGCAGGGGTGGGATCGCCCCGGTCCACGTGAGCTCGAACGAGACGCCGTGCTCGTTGGGCTCGAGCACGAACCGGACCCGCTTGAGTCCCTCGAGGACCTCGAGTCGGAACGGCCCCACCGACAGGTCCATGCGGTCCACCCCGAGCGTGCGCGAGGCGCGCACGACCCGGTGCTGCGAGCCTCGGCGCACGAGGGCGTACGCGTCCTGGACGGACAGGTTCGGGTACTGGCCCATGCCGGTGATGAGCATCAGGTCGTCGTCGGAGCCGTGGAGCATGAAGTAGTAGCGGTCGTAGAAGTTCCGGTCGGACGTCGCCGGGTGTCGCATCACCTCGGCTGCTTGGTGCACGGGGTAGTCGTCGAGCGGTGACAGGGCGGAGGTCATCGCCGGAGACTATGGGATCAGCCCCGCTCCCGGATCCGGTACACGCACCGCGGGTCCCCGGCGATGAGATGCTGGGTTCGCTCGACGTCGACGTCGGCCCCGAGCACACCCCGGAACAGCTCGAGCTCGCCTCGGCACAGGCCGGTGCACGCCGCCGCGGCGAGGCAGACCGGGCAGTGATGCTCGATGAGCAACACCGCGTCCCCATCGACGCGGGCTTCCGCCATATAACCCTCGACGGTGCGCTGGCGCGCCAGCGCCGCGACCCGCCGCCGCAAC
>DAIMHT010000444.1:0-1619 GCA_036723155.1 Actinomycetota bacterium | reverse complement strand
TCGATGTGGGGCCAGTCCGACCCGAAGATGACCCGATCCGACCCCATGAGGTCGATGATCTGGTACGGGTCGTCTTCCCAGAACGGGTTGATCCACACGTGGCGGCGGAACTGCTCCGCGGGGTCCTCCTTGAAGTAGCCGGGCATCTTGCGCTGCGCCGACGCGAGCTTGTGGAACAGGTCGGGGAGGAACTCCGAACCGTTCTCGACCGACGCGATGCGCAGGTTCGGGAATCGGTCGAACATCTGGTCGAACGCCAGCGTGAGGAGAAAGTCGTACGCGGCCCGCTCGATCGCCAGCATCCGGATCGAGGGCCGGCCGGCGCCTTCGAACGTCGCCGCGAACCCGTCGTTGGCGTAGCCCTGGGAGGAGTAGCCGCTGTCACCGGCGTGGACCACGACGGTGATGCCGGCCTCGTTGGCCCGGGCCCAGAACGGGTCGAACATCGGGTGCGTCGGCGGGAGCTGGCCGACCGCGGTCGTCGGCGCGGCCGGGCGCATGACGACGACCCGGGCGTCTCGTTCGAGCGCCCAGTCGAGCTCTCGGATCGCCCAGTCGACGTCGCACAGCGACAGGTACGGGGCGGCGTAGATCCGGTCCTGGTAGTTGACACCCCAGTCCTCGTCGAGCCACCGGTTGAACGCCGTGAACGTCAGGGTCACGGCCTCGGGGTCGTCTTTCAACAGCTCCTCGTAGAGGATCCCGAGCGTCGGGAACAGCCAGATCGATTCCAGGCCGAACTCGTCGAGGGTGGACAGGCGCGCGTCACGGTCCCGATAGTCGGCGCGGATCGGCTCCCGAGCGCGGAGGAACTCGAGGGGCGACTTCCCCTCGGGGTTCCCCCGGAAGTAGTCGTGCAGCGCGCCGGCTTTCGCCACCGGATCGAACGTCGGGTTGACCACGGCGCGGCTGACCCGGCCTCCGACGACGTGATAGCGCCGACCGTTGATCTCCGCCCACTGCACGCACCTCGGACCGAGCCGCGGATCGAGGTGACGCGTGAAGGCGTCTAACGCCTCGTAGTAGTGGTTGTCAGCATCGAAGGCCAAATAGTCGAGGTCCACGGCGACCAGCGTAGAGGAGCCACCATGACCGGTGGGACGGCGCGGGAGACGGCCCGTCGCCGGGTCCGGACGCTTCCCCGGTTCCCCCGCTCGACTCGACTGATAGACACGAGTCCGATGATCGAAGACGGCAACGACGGGCCCGAGACCATCGGCCGCCCGCAGACCTCGACCCGTGATCGCGACACGTTGCGCACCCACCTGCAGGCCTGGCTCACGTCGCGGCTTCCCGACGGCGCGTCCCCCCGAATCACGAGCTTCGAGATCCCCTCCTCGAACGGGCTCTCCAGCGAGACCGTGCTCCTCGACGTCGAGTCGGACCACGACGGGACGCCCCGCACCGACCGCCTGGTCGCCCGCCTCGCTCCACCGGCGTCCGCGGTTCCGGTCTTTCCCGTCTACGACCTCGACCGTCAGGCGCAGGTGATGCGGCTCGTCGCCACCCACACCTCCGTGCCCGTCCCCGTCGTCCGCTGGTCCGAGCCTGACCCCGGTCCGCTGGGCTCACCGTTCTTCGTGATGGACCGAATCGACGGTCTCGTCCCCCCCGACCTG
>DAIMHT010000443.1:0-1626 GCA_036723155.1 Actinomycetota bacterium | reverse complement strand
GGGTCCCAGACCCGCATGTGCGACTCGTCGTACCCCATCTCGTAGCCGGTGTTTCGGCCGAGGTGCTGGTCGGGAAAGAACAAGACCTTGTCGGCCCGCTCGAACGCCCACTCCAAGACGATCCGGGCGTTCGACGACGTGCACACCGCCCCACCATGCTCGCCGACGAACGCCTTCAGGTCGGCGGATGAGTTCATGTAGGTGATGGGCATGATCCGCTCGACGTCGGTGACCGCGGCGATCTCGTCCCACGCCTCGAGGACCTGGTCCACGTCGGCCATGTCGGCCATCGAGCAGCCGGCGTTGAGGTCGGGCAGGATGACGCGCTGATGGTCGCCGGTGAGGATGTCGGCGGACTCGGCCATGAAGTGGACGCCGCAGAAGACGATGTCGGTGGCCTGCTCGTTGGCGGCGGCGAACTGGGCCAGCTTGAACGAGTCGCCCCGCTCGTCGGCCCAGCGGATGACCTCGGGTCGCTGGTAGTGGTGCCCGAGGATCAAGAGGCGGGACCCGAGCTGGCGCTTCGCGGCGTCGATCCAGCCGTCGAGCTGCTCGGGGGTGGCCTCGGTGTAGCGGTCGGGGAGCCGAGTCTGGAGTCGCAACATGCTGATCCCTCCCTGGTCGAGGACGGATCCTCGTCCGGGCTGGCGGCTCCGGTAGTGGCCGGCGGGGACAGCCTGGTCGCCCACCGCGGGGTTGTCGGCCCCGGAGTCGATATGGGGCGCGGTGTTCCAGGCCGGCCCGTGCGCGATCATACCGCCCAACCGCGGCATCCCCTCTCCCCCCGGGGGCGGCGAGCAGGGCGAACCCCGATGTTTCTCCGAGCACCCATCAACCTTGCTGACGGCCGCCGGGCCCGGACCTCTCGCGCGGTCCTCATCCTGGCCGGGCTGCTCATCGCGGCCCGGGTGGCGTCGGTCCCCATCGCGCTCGGTCAGGACGCCACGAAGGGTCGCCGCAAGGTCCTCACCGGCGACGTGAGCCGCTACCACGCCATCGCGGTGCACCGCCGCACCCCGTACCGCGACTTCTCGGTCGAGTACCCGCCGTTGATGCTGGGCGCCATCGAGGCCCTCGACGGCGGCACGCTGCGCAGCGCCACGGTCGCGACGATGTGGTCCCAGCTGGTGCTCGACCTCGCCGTCGCGGCGCTGCTCGCCTGGGGGTGGGGGCGGCGCACCGCGCTCGCCTACCTCATCATCGGGCTGCCGTTCATCTTCTACCCCTTCCTCTATCTACGCCTCGACCTGCTGTCGGTCGCCTTGGCCGTCGGCGGGTTAGCCCTCGTCCGACGACGACGACCGGCGCTCGGGGGCGCGACGCTCGCCCTGGCCTGCTTCGCGAAGGTATGGCCGGTGCTGCTGGCGCCGAGCCTGCTGGTGCGACGGTCCTGGCGGGCCGTCGCCGCGTTCGTCGCTGTGGGCGTCGCCGGCATGGCGGCCTGGGTCGCGTGGGCCGGGACCGACGGGCCCAACCAGGTGGTCTCCATGCGGGGCGCCATCGGCTGGGAGATCGAGAGCAGCGTCGGCGCCGTCGTCCGCGCCATCACGAACGACCATGTCCACATCGACCACGGCGCGTGGCGGGCCGGCGTCATGCCCGGCTGGGCCAGCCCCCTCCTCGGGG
>DAIMHT010000442.1:0-1627 GCA_036723155.1 Actinomycetota bacterium | reverse complement strand
GGGTCGACGACGGTCTTGAACACGAACGCGGCCGGGGGTCCGTCGGACACCGCGGGGGGCGGTCCGTCCTCGGCGATGAAGCGGGCCAGGCGGTCGACCCCGATCAGCTTCGTGGCGCTGCCGCACAGGACCGGGAAGACCGTCGCGTCGGCGATCCCGGTCGCGAGGGCGTGCTCCAGCTCTTCGACCGGGATGGTCTCGTCGGCGAGGTAGCGCTCCATGAGGTCGTCGTCGGCGACGACGATGCCCTCGATCAGGGCGTCGTGGACCGAGTGCTCCTCGGTCGCCATGTCGTCGGGAACCGGAGCGGCGGTGCCGCGCCCGGTCGCGCCGTCGTAGACGACCGCGGTGTCGGTGAGGAGGTCGACGACACCGTGGAACGCGGCTTCCTCGCCGATCGGGAGCTCGAGGGGCGCGACGCCGGTCCCGAAGCGGTCCTTGAGCTGGTCGAGGGTCCGGGTGAACGAGGCCCGCTCCCGGTCCAGCTTGTTGACGAAGATGATGCGCGGCATCCCACGGGCCTCGGCGAGGCGCCACACCGCCTCGGTCTGGACCTCGACGCCTTCGACGGCCGAGACCACGAACACGGCCAGGTCGGCGACCCGCAGCGCCGCGGCGACATCGGTGATGAAGTCGGCGTACCCCGGCGTGTCGAGGACGTTGACCTTGTGGCCCTCCCACTCGAAGGGCTCCAGGGTGAGCGACACCGAGATGGTGCGCTTCTGCTCCTCGGGATCGAAGTCGCTGACGGTGTTGCCGTCCTCGACCCGGCCCATGCGGCTGATCGCGCCGGCCACGAACAGCAGCGCCTCGGTCAGGGTCGTCTTCCCCGCGTGCCCGTGCCCCACCAACGCGACGTTGCGGATCATCGGCGACGGAACGGTCTTCACGCTCGCACCCCCTGCGCTGACGTGCCGGGGATGGTACCGGTGCTCCGGTCCGTCATCCCTGGGGAGGCCTCCTGGTACCCTCCGATTGTTCCTGCGGAACGTCCCGGCCCGCCCGACTGGGCGCCCGCCCCACGACGTGCCCCGCAACCGGGAAGGACCCGCGGCCCATGCTCGACCGACGATGGCGCGAGAAGGCCGAACGGGCCCTGGAACCCGCGGGGAAGGCCCTCCACGTGGTCGGCGTCTCCGCCGACGGGCTCACCGTCTTCGGCCTGTTCGCCGCCGCCGGCACCGCGCTGCTCATCGCCAACGGGAACCTCCTCCTCGCGGTGTTCGGCCTGATCCTCACCGGGCTCCCCGACCTCCTCGACGGGTCCGTCGCCCGCCACAGCGGCACCGCCGGACGTCGAGGCGCGTTCTTCGACTCGGTCTGTGACCGGGTCGCGGACGCGCTCCTGCTCGGCGGCGTCGCCTGGCACTTCACCAGCAGCAGCGCGGAGCTGCCGATCCTCGCGTTGGCGGTCGTGGCGCTCTCGATGCTCGTCTCCTACGAGCGGGCGAAGGCCGAGGCGCTCGGGCTCAGCGCCCGCGGCGGCGTCATGGAGCGCGCCGAGCGCATGGTGCTCCTGGGGGTCGGCCTGGCCTTCGACATCCTGGTGCCGGTGATGTGGATCATGCTCGTCCTGACCGCGCTCACCGCGGTGCACCGCTTCGTGATGGTGTGGCGCCAAGCCACC
>DAIMHT010000441.1:0-1639 GCA_036723155.1 Actinomycetota bacterium | reverse complement strand
TGCGGTGCACGCCGCCGTCGCCAGCGGGGACCGAACCCAAGCCGTCCAGGCCCTCGCGAACTTGCAAACCACGGTCACCCAGCTGCGCCATCAGGGACAGGTGAGCAGCGACCGGGCTGCCGCGATCGTCGGCGCCGCGGCCGACGTCGAAGCCCAACTCGGGCTCATGCCGACCACCACGTCGACCTCCACCACGACCACAACGCTGAACCACCCGGCCAAGAAGGGCCCAAAAGGCGGGCCGGGCGGCGGAGACTGACTCGGCGCAGCCGTGGCCGACGACGGATGACGGGCTACGAGCGCAGCGACGCTCGAATACCTCTCCGGTACGCGGACGGGAAGAAGGTGCGAGCGACCGGCGCGATTCGGGCCAGCCGGGTGGCGTCGAGCTCGACCCGTCGCTTCCCGAGCCCGGCGACAACGAGACGGGCGACCTGCTCCGGGGTGCGGCGCACCATGCGGGGCGGGAGGTGCGCGTCGTCGGTGTCGGCCTGGGTCATCTCGGTCGGCACCCAGCCCGGATACAGGATGTGGAGGAAGACGCCGTCGTCCTCGACCTCAAACGACAGCGCTTCGGTGAAGGCGCTCACCGCCGCCTTCGACGCCGCGTAGCCGGCCTCACCGGGGGTCGGGGCCCGGGCCGTATCAGAGGAGACGTTGACGATCGCGCCTCGCCGGCGAGACCGCATCCCCGGCAAGACCGCCAGCGTCCCCGCGACGACCGCGAAGTAGTTGGTCTCCATCACCTTCCGATATCGGTCGAGGTCATCCCCGTCCGGTTCTGGGATCGCCGCGTTGTTGACGAGGATGTCGATACGGCCGTGTCGCTCCTCGATGTCGTGCAGCGTGGCGGCAAAACGGGCCGTGTCACTGACATCGCAGGTGACGTAGCGCGACTCAGGAGCCGTCTGCTGCAGCTCCGAGGTCAGGGCCGCGAGTCGCTCCTCCCGTCGGGCGAGCGCGACCACCGTGGCATCGTTCGCCGCCAATTCGAGCGCGACGCGACGCCCGATCCCTGACGACGCGCCCGTCACGACCGCGATCGAGCCCTGCACGTTGAACATCGTCACTCCCTCAGTTGAGAACCGCCCAATCTTCGTCCCGTCGAGCCTCGCGGTCGGGGCCGAAGGTGCCGGCTACTCGGCCTTCCAGCTGATCGCCGCCCAGTCCGTCGCCTCCGGCAACTCGACCCCGAGGAGCCCGACCTCGGGGCTGGACGTGGTGCGGTCCCCACGAGCGTGACGTCGGGAGCACACGTTGCATCGGGGCTGGCGGGCATAGCGCAGGATCACGATGACCGCGACGAAGGACAGCCCGATCGCCAACCACTGCACCAACCCGGCCCCATCCACGACCGCTAAGTATGGAGCAGCCCCAACGCGGCGACCAGGACCCGCGGCCGATCAGAGCCGACAGCGGTCCGCGTGGCCGGCCCGGGCCCCGACTCTCTCCGGCGGGGGTGGTCGTGGCCGGTACCGGATGGCCGCCTGTTCACCTGCTGGCAAGGTTGCGGTGCCGGGTCGGACGTCCAGGTTGGTGAGAATGGCGCGGATGTGCGCTACCCATGGTCGAGGATCTCAGGTGCCTCTCAGCCGAGGCGACGATCATCGGGATCCACCCACCAGCCGGAACCGAAGCC
>DAIMHT010000440.1:0-1663 GCA_036723155.1 Actinomycetota bacterium | reverse complement strand
CCGGGGCCGACGTCTCCGTCTCCGACGACGGCGCGGTCGGGACCGTCACCGTCGGCTCGAAGGAATCCTCCTCGGTCGAGGAAGCCCGTCGTCGCATCGAGCTGATCCTCGACCCGCCCACCGCGGACCTCGGCGCCGAATACACCGGCAAGGTCGTCAACATCACCAAGTTCGGTGCGTTCGTGAACGTGCTCCCGGGCAAGGACGGGCTGCTGCACATCTCGAAGCTCGGTCGCGGGAAGCGCATCGACCGGGTCGAAGACGTGCTCAGCCTCGGCGAGGAGGTCACCGTCCGCGTCGATGACATCGACAACGCCGGGAAGCTCTCGCTCAGCCTCGCCGGCGACGAGGACCAGGACAGCTCCGACGATGGCGACCGCGCCCCCCGGGCCGACGCCCCCTCGAGGCGACCGGAGCGGGACCGTGAACCCCGCGAGCGGCGCGACCGTGCCCCCCGCGAGGACCGGGAGCCCCGCAGCGACCGTGGCAGCGACCGCGGGAGCGATCGCGGTGGTGACGGCGGCGGCGACCGAGAGGTGGCCTCGTTCGAGGACCGCTGGGAAGCCCAAGCCAAGGACGAGTTCGGCGATCTCGGGCCGGGCGAGGCGGCCCGTGCCGGCGCCCCCGGCGGAGGTGGCGGTCCCCGTCGTCGCCGTCGCCGCTGATCAGCCGGGGCTCAACCCGCTGAGCGGCGATGCCGATCACGGTCACATGATCAGGCGCACCCGCCTGGACTCGGGGCTGCGCGTGGTCACCGAGGCGCTGCCCCAGCTCCGCTCGGTCGCCATCGGCTTCTGGGTCGGCACCGGTTCCCGTGATGAGCCGGCCCCGTGGGCCGGGGTCAGCCACTTCCTCGAGCATCTCCTCTTCAAAGGCACCGAACGGCGCGACGCGGCGACGATCGCCGAGGCCATCGAGTCCGTCGGCGGCGACATGAACGCCTTCACCTCCCAGGAGGTGACCACGTACTACGTCCGCGTCCCGGACGAACGCCTCGACCTGGCCGCCGACATCCTCTCCGACATCGTCTGGCACCCGTCGCTGCGGCCCGACGAGATCGACTCGGAACGCCAGGTCATCCTCGAAGAGCTCCACATGCGCGACGATGAACCCGAAGATCTCGTCCACGACGTGTTCACCGGGGCCGTGTTCCCCGAGCATCCGATCGGACGAGAGGTGATCGGCTCCGCGGCGACGATCCAAGCCATGCAACGGGCCGACATCGCGGCGTTCCACCACCGTCACTACCACCCGAGCAACGTGGTCGTCGCCGCCGCCGGCAACCTCGACCACGACCGTGTCGTCGAGCTCGTCAGCGACGCGGTCGACGGCGTCAACGGGCACCGGCCCCCGCGCGACCCCTACCTGGGTGAGCCGCCCCCACGGCCGCTCGCGGTGCTCGAACGTCCCGGCGAGCAGGCCCACCTCGTCCTCGGCATGCGGGCCCTGCCGCACCAGGACCCGGACCGGTACGCGCTCACGGTGCTGAACCAGGCCCTGGGCGGCGGCATGTCGTCGCGGCTGTTCCAAGAGGTGCGCGAGCAGCGCGGCTTGGCGTACTCCGTGTACTCGTACCGGGCCGCGCTGCAGGAAACCGGGATCCTCGCGGTGTCGGCCGGCACCGCCCCCGAACGCTTCGACGAGCTCCTGGCGGTCCTCGAGG
>DAIMHT010000439.1:0-1667 GCA_036723155.1 Actinomycetota bacterium | reverse complement strand
TCGTATCCCGCCTCGCTGACGTGTCGAGCGAGGATGCCCGAGCCACAACCGAGGTCCACGACGGTGCCGGTGGCGTGGCCGGCGTTGCGGAGCTCGGCGAGGAGCCGCGTCGCGGCACCTTCGGCGAGATCCCCGAACGCGGTGTGGTGGATGTGCGCCTGGTCGGGTCCGTAGAAGCCGTCGCTGCTCACCCGGTCATCTTCGCCGCGTCGGTGCCGCGGGAGCGACGCGGCCCGGGGTCAGATCAAGGTGAGGCCGCCGTCGACGGCCAGGACCTGGCCGGTGATGTAGCTGGCGTCCCCGGACAGCAGGAACACGGTCGCCGCCGCGACCTCCCACGCCGACCCTTGCCGGCCCAGGGGGACGGGGGTGCGCTCACGGGCGGGCCGTCCCCGCGACGCCAATCGGCCCAAGGGCGTGTCGATGAGTCCGGGGGCGACGACGTTGGCGCGCACGCCGCGGCGGGCGCCCTCGAGCGCGACGTGGCGGCACAGACCGATGAGTCCGGCCTTCGAGGCGTCGTACGCGGGGAGTCGACTGCCGGGTTGGAGGCCGGCCACCGAGCTGATGAACACCATCGCCCCACCTTCGGCGAGGCGTGGGAGCGCGTCGCGTGCGATCAGGAAATGCGCCCGCAGGTTCACCGCGAACGTGGCATCCCAATCCTGCGCGCTGGTGTGGGCCATCCCGCCGCCTCGACCGATTCCGACGTTGAGCACCAGACCGTCGAGGGGGTCGGCCGCGGCCCGGGCGACCAGCTCGGCACAGTCGTCCTCGGACGCGACGTCGCCCACGATGACCTCGGCGGTCCCGCCCTCGTCGCGGATCCAGGTCGCGGTCCGCTCCGCGGCCTCCGGGTCCCGGTCGGCGCAGACGACCGACGCGCCTTCGCGCGCGGTCAGCACCGCGATGGCCCGCCCGTTGCCAACCGGTGCGTCGGCGTCGTCCGAGGGCTGGGTGCCCGCACCCACGACGAGGAGTCTCCGCCCCACAAGTCGGGTAGAGCTCACCGGTCGAAGCCAGGCACGCCGGGCTCGCGCTGCACGCCCAACGAGTTCAAGGTGAACGCGACCATGTGGTAATGCCCGACGAGCATCGGCACCTCGATGAGCTGCCGCTCGTCGTAGCGGGCCGTGAGCAGTTGCCAGGTCTCGTCGCGGAGACAGCCGTCGTCGTGGAGCTCGTCGGCGGCGCGCAGCAGCGTGGCGTCGAACGCGTCCCAGCCCGGGGCGTCGGGGCCGTCCTGGACGCGATCGATCTCAGCGTCGGTGAGCCCGGTGGCCTTGGCGATGAGGGCGTGCTGGCCCCACTCGTACTCGGAGCCGCACCGCCATCCGGTCCGGAGGATCAGCAGCTCCCGGTCGCGCGCCGGTAGCTTGCCCGTCAGGAGCTTTCCGCCGAAGGGCAGCCATCGTCGGAACAGACCGGGATGGCGGACGAGCGTGGCGAAGATGTTCGTGGCGTGAGAGCCGGGCCGCGTCGCGCCCGAGAGCAGCTCCTGGGCCGCCGCATCGAGGTCGGCCGGCACTGCCGGTGGCAGTCGAGGCGTCGCCGGTCGCTTCAGCACGACGATCAACCTAGTGATCGAGCCTCCCGCAGAGGGGCGGACACCGCGGCGGGCCTCGGGTCAGCCCGGGGTGATGGCGGACGACCGACGCCTCGTGCGT
>DAIMHT010000438.1:0-1676 GCA_036723155.1 Actinomycetota bacterium | reverse complement strand
GGCGTTCGAGCCGATCCTGATGCGCTCCCGGATGCCGTTCGGCGAGATCATGCGCCTGACCTTGCTCGGGAACTACGAGCGCCTGTCGGCCGCGCGGGCCCATCAGGTCGGCCTGGTCCAAGAGGTCGTCCCCGCTGACCAGCTGCTGGCCCGCGCCCAGGCGGTCGCGGCCGAGATCGCGGCGTCGCCGCCGGTGGCGGTGCAGGGCACCGTGCGCTCGATCTGGCTGGCCCGCGAGCTCCGCCGCTCCCAGGCGCTCGATCTGGCGAAGGTCTACATCGGGCTGGGGAGCGACACCGACGCCATCGCCGAGGGGCAGCGGCGTTTCGAAGCCGGGCCCCGGATCCAGCCTCGGGTGCGGTAGCGATGCCCTTCGACCCCGACGCGGTCTCCCTCGACGGCAAGGTCGCGGTCGTGACCGGCGCGGCCCAGGGGATCGGCGCCGCCACCGCCTCGACGTTGGCCCGATTTGGCGCCGACCTCGCGATCTGTGACCGCGACGCCGACGGCATGGCCCGGACCGCTGCCGACGTGCAGACGGTCGGCCGCCGCTGCGTGACGGGTGTGCTCGACGTGCGTGACGGGGAGGCGGTGCGGACCTGGCTCGACACCGTCGAGCGCGAGTACGGGCGAGTCGACATGCTGGTCAACAACGCCGGCGGCGGCTTCTACGCGCCGTTCGACCACGTCAGCGAGAAAGGCCAGCGGTCCCTCGTCGACGAGAACTTCACCAGCGTGACCCACTTCGTCCGCGGCTGCGTGGGCCTCATGGCGCCGGGCGCCTCGGTCGTGAACATCACGTCGATCGAGGCGTCGCGGGCCGCCCCCGGCTTCGGCGTCTACGCCGCGATGAAGGCCGCGGTCGAGAGCCTCACCAAGACGCTGGCGCTCGAGCTCGCTCCCCGACGGATCCGCGTGAACGCCGTCGCGCCCGACGCCATGCCGACCCCCGGGGACGAGTTGCTCGCCGACGCCGTCTCCCAGGGCCAGCGCGACGCGTACGACCGGAAGGTCCCCCTGGGCTGGGGTCACGTCGATGACGCGGCGGGGGCGGTCGTCTTCTTGGTGAGTGATCTCGCCCGGTGGGTCACCGGCACGGTGCTGCACATCGACGGCGGCAGTCACGCCGCGGCAGGCTGGGTCCGCCGTGACGACGGCACGTACGAGCCGTAGCGCGCCCTCGCGTGGTGCGGCGCGGGTGATCAGCGGTGGGCTCGAGGACCTCCGGTCTCGACGGAGCCGCCGAGATACGCGTCCTGTAGGGCCTCGTTGACCTCGGTGGGCTTCCCGGTGTACTGGACCCGGCCGTGCAGCATGATCGCGGCGACGTCGGCGACGCCGAGCACCTCATGGGCGAACTGCTCCACGATGAGGATCGCGACGTCTTCGGTCGCGATCCGTCTGACGACCTCGTAGATCTCCTCCACGACCAGCGGCGCGAGCCCCATCGAGACCTCGTCGAGGAGGAGCACCCGCGGGTTGGTGGCCATGGCCCGGGCCATGGCCAGCATCTGCTGCTCCCCACCCGAGAGCGTCCCCGCGAGCTGTTTGCGCCGCTCCTTGAGTCGGGGGAACCGGTGATACGCGTGGTCTTCGACATCCCGGAACGACGCGCCGGTGTAGGTGATCATCCGGAGGTTCTCGAGGACGGTCAAGTTCGGGAACACCCCGCGACC
>DAIMHT010000437.1:0-1694 GCA_036723155.1 Actinomycetota bacterium | reverse complement strand
TGGGTCTGCTGCGCGGCGCGCAAGGCTCGCTCCTGGGTGGCGAGCCGATCGGCGGCGCGGCGAAGGTTGTTGAGCTCCCGGTTGTCCTGGGCGTTGAGCTGCTCGAGCCAGTGCGCGCGGCGCGCCGCGGTCAGCAGATCCCCGCTGCCGATGATGACGCCGAGCTGCGCGCCGGAGCCTTCGTACGCGGCGACGGCCCGATGCGCCGCGGTGCGCAGGCGAGCCTGCTCTTCGGCCCGCAGCTTCGGGAGTTGGGCCTCGAGGCTGTCGATCTGGGTTTGGAGCGTCTGGGACTTGGCCAGCGCCGCGAAGTACGCCCCCGACGCCGCGTCGGCTTCTTGGCGCAGCGACTGGACCGTCGCGTCAGGGCTGGCGAGAGGACCGCCGCCGGTCTGGGCGGAAGCCGGGCTGGTCATCCCGAACGCCAGCGTCGCCAAGAGGACTGGTCCGGCGACCCGGCCGATCCCCGCCCCGGGGCGGGACATCACGGCCAACCGGGTCCTCCTCGGGACGGGGGCTACGACGCCGGCTCGTGCCGCGTCCCTAGCCCGGTGGGGAACAACGCCACCCACGGTAGTGCGGGTCGCCGCGCGAGGTGACCTCTGAGGCCACCGGTACGCTGGCGCCCCCCGCGCCCCGACAGGAGTGGTGTCGTTGCGAGCATCGTGCGTCCAGGAGGCCCGCTGACCGGGCTCGGCGGCGGGCCCGTCCCGACCGGGCCTCCCGGCTGGTGCCTGCCCGACCCGCGCGAGGCGGCCGGGGAGCTCGTGGGCCTCGGCGCCGACCTGGAGCCGGCCACGCTCGTGACCGCGTACCAGCAAGGTCTGTTCCCGATGCGCCTCGAGCAGGACGGACCCCTCGGCTGGTGGTCACCGAACCCCCGGGGGGTGATCCCGCTCCGGGGCCTGCACACCGCCCGGTCGCTGCGCCGCTCCGCCCGCCGCTTCGACGTGACGGTCGACACCGCGTTCATGTCGGTCGTTCGAGGCTGCGCCGACCCGGGACGACCACACGGCTGGATCGACGAGGAGTTCATCGCCGCGTACTCGCGGCTGCACGCGCTGGGATGGGCCCACAGCGTCGAGGTCTGGGGCCCGCGCGGTGTCGACGCGCCGGTGCTCGCCGGGGGCCTCTACGGGGTCGCGATCGGAGGCTTCTTCGCCGGCGAATCGATGTTCCACCGGGCTCGGGACGCCTCCAAGGTCGCGCTCATCGCGACGATCGACCTGCTCCAAAAGGGCGGAGGGGTCCTCCTCGACGTGCAGTGGTGCACGCCGCACCTTGCCACCCTCGGCGCGGTCGAGATGCCGCGAGGCCGGTACCTCGACCTGCTCGAAGACGCGGTGAACCGGCCCCAGCTTCGCCTCGGCTGAGACGAGCGGTCAGCCCGCCGCGGCCCGGTCGGCGGCGACGGCGTCATAGAGCGCGTACTCGACCTCGGTGTCGGGGGCGTCCTCGAAGTCGATGACGCCGATCTCGGTGAACCGGTCACGCAGCCAGCCGTCGCCGGCGTCGAGCAGGCCCAGCTTCTTGCAGTTCGGGACGATCTTGGCGAACAGCGACGCTTGGAACGGGTTCACACCGGGTCGGCGAATCTCGAACAGCATCCGGGTGATCGTCTCCCGGTCGATGCCGACTCGTTCCCAGACCTGCTGCATCATGAGCCGGTCGCGCATGCGGATCGCGGCCTCGAA
>DAIMHT010000436.1:0-1702 GCA_036723155.1 Actinomycetota bacterium | reverse complement strand
GGCATCGGACAGACCAAGCACAAGAAGCGACGCGATGACGTGTCGCTGCCCGGACTGGTGCGCGAGGCGGCGCAACGGGCGCTCGACGACGCCGAGCTCAACTGGACCGACATCGACGCGGTCGTGCTCGGCAAGGCCCCCGACCCGTTCGAGGGCGTCATGATGCCCGAGCTGAGCATGGCCGACGCGCTCGGCGCCGCCGGGAAGCCGATCATGCGGGTGCACACCGCGGGGAGCGTCGGTGGCTCCACCGCGCTGGTGGCCACCCATCTCGTCCAGACCGGCGTGCACGACCGGGTCCTCACCGTCGCGTACGAGAAGCAGGCCGAAGGCAACGCCCAGTGGGGCCTCGCCGGCGGTCGCAGCGGCGGCATGGGCGCCGGCGGGATCTTCGCCCCCTGGATGCGGTCGTACATGACCCGGTCCGGCGCACCCGAACACATCGGGTGGATGGTCGCGGTGAAGGACCGCCGCAACGCGGCGAAGAACCCGTACGCCCATCTCCAGATGCCGGACCTCACGATCGAGGACGTCAAGGAATCCCCGATGCTGTGGGAGCCCATCCACTGGCACGAGTCGTGCCCGTCGTCCGACGGCGCGTGCGCCATGGTCATCACGACCGAAGACGGCGCCGCACGCGCACCGCATCCCCCGGCGTGGGTCCTCGGCACCGCGATGCGCAGCGAGCTCGGCACGTTCCCCGGTCGCGACCCCGTCCGTCCCCAAGCGGGTGTCGAATGCGCGCACGAGGTCTACGAGGCGGCCGGGATCACCGATGCCCGCCGCCAGGTCGACATCGCGGAGCTGTACGTGCCGTTCTCCTGGTACGAGCCGATGTGGCTCGAAGGCCATGACATCGCCGGGGCCGGTGAGGGTTGGCGCATGGTCGAGAGCGGCGAGACCCAGATCGACGGGTCGTTCCCGGTCAACCCGTCCGGGGGCGTGCTGTCCTCGAACCCGATCGGAGCGTCCGGGATGCTGCGGTTCGCGGAGGCCGCGCAGCAGGTTCGCGGCCGGGCCGGTGAGCACCAGGTCCCCGACGCCAAGGTCGGACTGGCCCAGGCGTACGGCGGTGCGGCGCAGTACTTCGCGATGTGGGTCGTCGGCGCGACGCTCGACGCCGTCGACCAGAAGCGGTGACCACGCTCGAAGCCGACACCGAGACCTCCGAGGAACGCGCCTTTCGTGACGAGGCGCGCGCCTGGCTCGAGGCCAACGCGGCCCGGCGGCATCACGACACCAGCGAGTTCAAACGACGCGTCGCCGCGGCCGGCCGGTCCGACGAGGACGAGCCCGCGCACGTCGAAGCCTGCCGGGCGTGGCAGCGTCAGCTCTCCGACGCCGGCTTCGCCGGGATCAGCGTCCCGAGCGAGTACGGCGGCCGCGGTGCGAGCCCCGCGCTCGAGCGGGTGTGGCGCCAGGAGGTCGGGCGGTACGAGGTCGACACCGGCGTGTTCGCAGTCGCGCTCGGCATGGTGGTCCCCACCCTCCTGGTGCACGGCACCGAGGAGCAGAAGCACCGGTTCATCGCCCCGACGCTGCGCGGCGACGAGGTGTGGTGCCAGCTGTTCAGCGAACCCGGGGCGGGCTCCGACCTGGCCGGGTTGACCACCCGCGCCGTGCGCGACGGCGACGAGTGGGTCGTCAACGGTCAGAAGGTCTGGAACTCGTTCGCGCACTTCGCCGACTGGGGCATCCTCCT
>DAIMHT010000435.1:0-1706 GCA_036723155.1 Actinomycetota bacterium | reverse complement strand
TGGTGGCCACCGCCACCGCCCAAGGGGCGAGCGACGACGGGATCATGGAGCACACCGGCCATCGCAGCCGCCGCCTGGTACGCCGCTACATGGAAGAGCACTGACGGCTCGGGCGACGGCCGCCAAGCCGCGTCTCACCCCGGGCGTTCGATAACCGTCGCGGGGCCCTGGTCACCGACGGGCGCCTCGGGTTGGACCTCGATGGTGTCGAAGTGCACGCCCGCCGGGGCCGTGACCGCCGTCACGACCGCTCGCGCCACGGCGGTGGGGTCCAGCAAGCCGGCGTGACGTTGGAGCCCGAACCGAGGCCAGTAACCCATCAGGTCCTCGATGTCATCCATCGGCCAGCCGAACCCGAAGTCGGTGAGGGTGGGACCGACGCGCACGGTCGTCGAGCGGACGCCCGATCCCTCGAGCTCCATCGCGAGGGCCTGCGAGAACGCCTCCAGCCCCGCTTTCGTCGCGGTGTACGCAGCCATGCGGGGTCGAGGGTGACGCGACGCATCGGACGTCACGAAGACCAGATCGCCGCCCTGGCCGCGCCCGCGCCAGGAGCTGATCGCCAGGCGGCTCATCAGGATCGGGCCGAGCAAGTTCGTGGCGACTTCACGCTCGAGCGCCTCCACCGGGACCCGGTCGAGCCAGCCCGGCATCGCCACCCCGGCGTTGTTGACCAGGACGTCGACGGGACCCAACGCCGCTTCCGCGGCCGCGAAGAATCCCGCGACCGACTGCGAATCGGTCACGTCGAGCGCATGGACGAACGCGTCGCCGCCTCGCTCGCGCGCGTCGACGGCGACCTCCTCCAACCGATCGGTGCGACGTGCCCCGATCGCGACGCGCCACCCCAAGGCCGCGAACTCGAGCGCCACCGCCCGGCCGATCCCCGAGGACGCACCGGTCACGATCGCCATTCGTCCGTTCCCCACGGAGCGGTCACCCCCTCGACTCGGCGGAGGTTAGGCCGCCCCATGCCACGACCTCGCCCGCGGCGGCGATGAGCTCGCGGGTCGCGCCCAGGTTCACCGGCACTTCGAGCACCACGGGCCGCGTGGCCGTCAACGCCGCGTCGACGCGGGCCCGATGGTCCTCGGCGCGACGCAAACCCGAACCGGTGTCATCCCACACGGTGACGACGACCGCGAGCCGCTCGTCCCCGATCTGGTCCAGCAAACCCTCGGTCGCGGCGTCCAGCGGCGCGGTCGTCGCCACGATCGACGGACGACCGGCACGAGCCTGCTCGACCGCGAGCCGCAACCCGACGCCGGGCTCGCGACGGGCCGGGACGACCACCCGGCGGGGGGCACCCGATGCCAGGGCGGGAGTCGGGAACGTCCGGGCCACCCACAGGCCCGCCACGCCCGGGTCGGCGCTGAGGAACCCGTCCGGCGGGAGCGCCGCACCGAGATCGGCGACGGCCCGCGCCGGGTGCAGCGGGACCGTGTCGTCGACGAAGCCCGGTTGCGCGACCGCGGCGAGGCGCGGGTAGAGCTCGTTCGGCAGGGGCGGCCCGGTAGCGGTGATGCGACCGATCGCGTCGCGCAGCCGCTCCGGATCCAGGTCCATGACCGGCGCGAGCGCGATCCGATCGCGGGGTGACTCGTCCGCGTCGAGCCCGATGGCCACGATCAGCTCCGCGTCGGCGAAGCCGAGGAGCTCGAAGTCGCGGGCCTGGAGCCCACAGGTGCCCAGGTGATGGGGACTGT
>DAIMHT010000434.1:0-1707 GCA_036723155.1 Actinomycetota bacterium | reverse complement strand
GGACGCTCACACCCGACGAGGCGCTGCGCGAGTACCTCGAGGACCGGGGCCTGCATCGGATCTCTCGCCGCCTCATGAAATCGGGGGCCCTCGACGTCGTCGCCACCGCGGTCCCGGGCATGAAGGACATCTTGGTGCTCGGGAAGGTCAAGCAGCTCGAACGGGCCAACGAGGCCGATCTCATCCTCATCGACGCTCCCGCGGCCGGTCATGCCATCAACTTCCTGCTCTCCCCCCGGGGCCTGCTCGACGCGGTCCGGGTCGGACCGGTGCGCGCCCAAGCCGAGGATGTCATCGAGCTGCTGTCCGACCCGGCCCGATGTCGGGTGGCGCTCGTGACCCTCCCCGAGGAGACGCCGGTGAACGAGCTCGTCGACACCGCCTTCGCGCTCGAGGACCGCGTTGGCGTGAAGCTCGCCCCCGTCATCGTCAACGCGGTGCCTGACGACTTGCCGATCGACGGCCACCGAGCCGGGGGCGACGCCGCCGAAGCCGGCGTCGCCGTCACCACGAGCGAAGCCGAGGCGCTCGACGCGGCTGCCGGGTTCCGGAATGAGCGTCACGCGCTCGCCCTCGAACAGGCCGCCCGGCTCGCCGATCGCCTCCCCCTCCCCCAGCTCCACCTGCCGTACGTCTTCGGCGAGATCGGACCCGCCGACGTCGAGGTCCTCGCCGACGCGCTCACCGCCGGCATCGCCACCCTCCCCGCACCGTCATCGTGACCGGGTTCGCCGAGCTCATCGGCGGCCGCCGGGTCGTGTTGTGCTGCGGCACCGGCGGCGTCGGGAAGACCACCACCGCGGCGGTGATCGCACTCGCCGCGGCACGGCAGGGGCGCAACACGGTCGTGGTCACGATCGACCCCGCGAAGCGCCTCGCCGACACCCTCGGACTCGCCGAGCTCGGGAACACGCCGCGCGAGATCCCCCGCGCCCGATGGGACGCCGCCGCGGACGCGGTCCCGAACGGGCACCTCTCGGCCATGATGCTCGACACCCGAGCCACCTTCGACGGGCTCGTCCACCGGTACGCCGAAGACGAGGCGCAAGCGGCGCGGATCCTCGAGAACCGCTTCTACCGCAACATCGCGGGCGCGCTCTCGGGCACCCAGGAGTACATGGCGATGGAGAAGCTGCACGAGCTCTACGACGAAGGCGGCTACGACCTCATCGTCGTCGACACGCCACCGTCTCGCCACGCACTCGACTTCCTCGACGCGCCGCAACGCTTGACCCGACTGCTCGACAACCGGATCTTCCGGTTGCTCATGATGCCAACCCGGACCTACCTCCGACTCGCGGGCGCGGCCGTGCAGCGATTCCTGCGGACCGTGGGGAAGGTCATCGGCACCGAGGTGCTCGATGACATCGTCGCCTTCTTCCGGGCGTTCGAAGGGATGGAGCAAGGATTCCGTGATCGAGCCTCCCGCGTCGAGACGCTGCTCGCGGAGCCGCAAACGGCATTCGTGCTCATCACCTCACCCCGTCGTGACGCCGTGGACGAAGCAGAGTTCTTCTCAGCTCAGCTCCGCGACGCCAACATCCCGGTCGCCGCGCTCGTCGTGAACCGGGTCGATCCCGACTTCGGCTCGTCATCGTCGGGGACCACCCTGCGAGCCCGTGCCGAGACGCTCGACGCCGCCGACGGCGCGGCCGCGCGCCGGCTCGCGGCACGGTTCCGGAACCTCGCCGACTATGTCGACCTCGG
>DAIMHT010000433.1:0-1720 GCA_036723155.1 Actinomycetota bacterium | reverse complement strand
CGGTCGTCTCCGTCGACCCAGGCGAGCAGGGCGTCGTCGGTCTCGCCGGCGAAGGCGCGGTCCGCGGTGTCGGCCATCGCGGCGCCGTACAGGCCGTAGCACGCGACGGGAATCTCCGGTCGAACCCGCCGGACCTCGTCGATCACCTGGCGGGCCAGCCGGGTCGCGGTGTGCATCGGCACCGAGCACGCCACCCGGTCGGGCCAGTCGAGCCGGCCCGGCTCCCAGGGCTCGACCGAGAGGTCGAGGGTCCGCACCTCGTGCCCCGCGGCGCGCAGGCGCGCCGCGGGCCCGGCGACGCCGAGCGGCTGGTGGCCCAGCTCGTAGCAGGAGACGAGCAGGATGCGCACCCGTCGAGGGTACCGGTGCGTCCCGCATCGGGCCGCAGGGTCAGCGGATCTCGATGTCGAGTCGAGCGTGTGCAGTGCGGAGGGCCTGCTCGACCGCCGCGGGTGTCGACGCCCGCGCGAACAGGAACCCGAGGTACCGGTCTCCCTCGGGGACGGGCTCGACGGCGCGACCGGCCACGATCGTGATCTCGAGTCCGACGATCCCCGGGACGCTCGCCGCGTCGTCCTGGCCCCGGACCGCGACGAGGGTCCCGGCGCGCGGGATGGGCAGCATCATCACCCCTGACGCCTCGGGTGCCCGTCGGAGGTCGTCGATCGGCAGACCGAGCGCGTGGCGAACGATGATCTCCTCGAGGCTGATCCCGGCTCCGAGGCGAAGGGTGCGCGAGCACAGGCCCCCGATGGAGCGGGCCGCGACCTCCACGACCCAGACCCGGTCGCCGTCGACGCGCACCTCGGCGTGGATCGGTCCTTCGGTCAGGCCCAGCGCGCGGGCGGCGTCCGCGGTCACCCGCTCCACGCGCGCGAGGACGTCAGGGGGGAGGCGGGACGGCGTGACGTAGATCGTCTCCTCGAAGTAGGGACCTTCGAGCGGGTCGGGCTTGTCGAAGACCGCGAGCACGGTGAGGTCACCGGCCCGCAGGAGCGCCTCGACGGCGACTTCGACGCCGGGCACGTACTCCTCGACGAGGAGCGGGCCGCCGCCGGCGATCCGGGCCGCCCGGGTCGCGGCGGCACGGGCGGCGTCGGGATCGTCGGCGCGGATCACGCCCCGGCTCGCCGAGAGGCCGGTCGGCTTCACGACGCACGGCCAGCCCACGTCGGGGATGTCGTCGGGATCCTCGAACACCGCGTATCGGGGCTGGGGGACCTCGGCCGCGGCCAAGGCGTCCCGCATCGCCGCCTTGTCCCGGGTCCGGGCCACCGCCGCCGGGGGGTTGTGGGGGAACCCGAGCTGCTCGCCGGCCCGGGCCGCGGCGAGGGTCCCCTGGTCGTCGACGGCGACGACGGCATCGATGGGGTGACGGGAATCCAGGTCCTCGATGACCCGCGCGGCATGGTCGGCGTCGTCGAGCGGGACGACGACGGCCCCGTCGCCCATGCGGGAGGCCAGCGGCGGGAGCTGCTCGGAGCCCACGACCACGTCGACACCGAGCGCCTGGGCCGCGGCGATGAAATCGGCGGCCCGGTACGTCGCGGTCGGCAGCAGCAGAAGCACTCGGGACACGGTCTTATGATGGCCGTATGAGCGACGTCGTCGAACCTGTCCTGGCTGTCACCGACGCGGCGCGCGAGAAGATCCGGGAGGTCCGGGCGAGCGAGCCGGACTCGGACACGCTCGCGCTGTGGGTGGAGGTGAGCGGCCAGGC
>DAIMHT010000432.1:0-1744 GCA_036723155.1 Actinomycetota bacterium | reverse complement strand
CCGGGCACCCCGACCGGGGCGGGGTAGGTCAGGATCGTGCGGCCCGAGTCCTGGGTGAACTGGCATGGGATCGCCTGGGTGGCGCCGACCTGGACGTACCGGCAGCCGGTGTTCGCCACGACGAGCTGTTCTGACGGTGCGACGTTCACGGTGCCGGTGCGGTTGGCGGCGAGGCGGCCGAGGGCGCCGAAGCCGAGGTGGAGCTGATTGCTGGTGTCGACGTACGCGCTGAATCGGATCGCGGAGCCGTCGGCCCGGCGGAGCTGGTAGCTGCTGTCGGTGACGGTGACCTTGCCGGTGGCGGTGTCGGCTGGGCAGTCGGTGAAGGTGGTGACGAAACCGGGGCGGAGTGGCTGGTATCCGCATTCCTTGACGACGAAGCGGGCGGTGCCGTCGCCGCGGAACTGGAGCGTCCCGAACCCGCTGGTGAGCGTGCCGTGCGCGGCGGCGCGCAGCCGGTCGCGGGGCGACGTGGTGGCCGCGCCCGCGGGGACGGTCCCGGCTGCGAGCACGAGGGCGAGCGCGGCGGTGACGGCGGCCGCCCATTGCCGGGAACGGCCGGCGAGGCGGACGCTGGTCCGGAGGGTCACGGCGTCAACCTGGCCGGCGGTCTCGGGTGAGCACGCTGGGTGCTCAGGCCGGGGTGAGGGCGGGCTGGGCGGAGCGGGGCATCGGGGCGGGGCTCGGATCGGGCCGCGCGAGGTGGAGCCAGAAGTTGAGCACCGATGCGAACAGGGCGGTGGCTCCGGCGATGTGGAAGCCGACGAGCAGGGCGGGGATCCCGTTGAAGTACTGGATGTAGCCGATGGCCGCCTGCGCGAGCGCGACGGCCAGGACGAGTCCGAGGCGACGCTGGTCGGCGGTGGAGGCGCGGGTCCGTCGGAGCAACCCGAACGTGAGGAGCACGAGGGCGAGGAAGATCATGACGGTGGTCCCGTGCACCCGGGCGACCTGGGGGATGCTGTACGAGAAGCGCTTCGCCTTGGCGTCGCCGCCGTGAGGACCGCTCGCGGTCACGACGGTCCCGGTGATCGCGACGATGCTCACCACGACCAGCAGCCCGGTCGCGACCTGGCGGACGACCGGCGCCACTCGCAGCCGAGCGCGCCCCTCAGGCTGGCCGGCGCGGTGATGCAAGACGATCGCGTTCGAGAGCAGCACGAGAGAGAGGAGGAAGTGGGCCATCACGAACTGGGGTTGGAGCTGGAACAAGACGGTGAGGCCCCCGAGGACCGCCTGCGCGAAGAAGCCGGCCACGAGCCCGAGGGAGAGCCAGATGAGGTCACGCCGGCGAGGGATGCGGAGCAGCGCGCCGATCACGGCGATCCCGACCGCGATCGAGACCGAACCGGTGAAGACCCGGTTGAGGAACTCGACCATGGCGTTCACATCGGACGCGTTGCGGGGCGTGAGGTGACCGGCGTCGCAGTTCGGCCAGGCGGGGCAGCCGAGCCCGGAGCCGGTGAGACGGACCGCGCCGCCGGTGACGATGATGACCGCGAGGAGGACGGCAGCGACGAACGTGATCCGCCGGTAGGCGGTCGGTGAGAGACGCGGCAGTCTCAACGGCCTCAACGCGGGAGACAGGCTCATGGTCGGCGGCTCGGATGTTACGTCGAGTCGCTCAGGGCGCCCTGATCGCGGCACCGACGGGCGGCGGGGCACGGTCGACCGGCACCGGTCGAGCCGTTAGCGTCCCGGCGAATGGCTGATCCTGCCCACTACGACGAGT
This sequence comes from Actinomycetota bacterium, assembly GCA_036723155.1. Classification (GTDB taxonomy): domain Bacteria; phylum Actinomycetota; class Acidimicrobiia; order IMCC26256; family PALSA-555; genus PALSA-555. The sequence goes on along the minus strand of DAIMHT010000432.1, from coordinate 12 downwards.
TCGGCCTCTTCC
>DAIMHT010000431.1:0-1747 GCA_036723155.1 Actinomycetota bacterium | reverse complement strand
AGGTCGGGGGCGAGGGCCGCGGTGGCGGCGTTGAGGAACATGAGGTTCTTGACGAACAGCATCAGCTCCTTCGGTGCCCGGGCGCCGTACCCGAGGAGCTTCTTCACCAGCTCCTGGAGCTCGTCGACCATCTCGGTGGCCGCCATCTGGGTTGGGTCCTTGACCGGCTGGTCGAGCTCCAGGTCGGCGAAGACGGCGTCGAGGTCAGTGTCGGAAGGGAAGGCGCCCAGGTCACGCAGCGCGGCGATCTGACCTTTGACGTCACCGGCGGTGCCGGTGAGGAGCAGACGAAGGAACGCCACCCGTTGCGGTTCCGTGAGCCGCCCGGTGATCCCGAAGTCGAACAGGACGGTGCGGCCGTCGGCTTCGACCACGAGGTTCCCGCCGTGGAGATCACCGTGGAAGACGCCGTAGAGCATGGCGCCTTCGAGGCAGGCGATCAGCCCGGCGCGGAGCACTGCGGTGGTGTCGATGCCGGCGTCGTGCATCGCCTCCACGTCATCGAAGGCGAACCCCCGGAGGCGTTCCATGACGAGGACTCGTCGGGTCACGAGCCCCGGGTGGGGTCGCGGAACGACCATCGCCCGCTGCTCGGTCTCGGCGAACACGCGCGCCAGGTCGAGCATGTTCTCCGCCTCGAGCCGGAAGTCGAGCTCCTCGACGATCTGCTCCGCGAACAGCTCGATCAGCGCCGGGGGGTTCGCGAGCGCGGAGACCGGAATTCGTCCCACGAGATGCGGTGCCAGCCACGCCAACGCCCGCACGTCGGCGCGCATCAGCGCCGCGACCTGGGGTCGTTGGACCTTCACCACCACCTCTTCGCCGGTCACGAGCTGGGCGCCGTGGACCTGGGCGATCGACGCCGCGGCGATCGGCGCCCGGTCGAACGACGCGAAGACCTCGTCCAGCGGCCGGCCCAGGTCGTCCTCGACGACGGCGCGGATCGCGGCGAAGGACTCGGGGGGCACCTGGTCCCGCAGCTTCTTGAACTCGGTGACGAGCTCGTCGGGGAAGAGCCCTTCGAAGGCCGAGATGATCTGGCCGAGCTTCACGTACGTGGACCCGAGGTGTTCGAACGAGCGCCGCAGTCGCCAGGACAGGCCCGCCCGAGACCGGGGCGTGCCGCGCTCCCGGAGGTACCAGACGCCGAGGGCGCGGGTCAGGCTCGCCACCGAGCGGAGGAGCCGGCCGGCCGGGGGGAGCCGGTGCGGTTCGAGCAGTCGAGGCACGTCGGCTCGGGTCTGGGCCCGGACGAGGTCGAGACCTTCCTTCCAGCGGAGCTGTTCCGGGTCGATGACCCAGGGTCCGTTCGCCGTGAACGCGAACGCGGCCACGTCGGGTGAGGGGCTCGCGGCGGTCATCGGGCCGGCTCGAGCGCTCGGCCCTGGTCTCGCAGCACCGAGGCCGCGGCGTTGCGACCGTTGATCCCCATCACCGATCCGCCGGGGTGCGTGGCGGCTCCGCACAGGTACACACCATCGACGGGTGTACGGGGGGCGAAGCGTCGTTCCCACATCTGGGTGGGGAGGATCTCACCTTGGAAGATGTGCCCGCCGGTCAGGCCGATCCGGGCTTCGACGTCGGGCGGCCCGAGGACCTGACGCTCGATGATGCAGTCGGCGACGTCAGGCGCGAACCGGACGATCGTCTCGACGGTGGCGTCCGCGATCTGCTCGCGGTGAAGATCCCAGCTGCCGGCGGCCAGCTCGTACGGCGCGTACTGGGCGAACACGCTCATGGTGTGACA
>DAIMHT010000430.1:0-1760 GCA_036723155.1 Actinomycetota bacterium | reverse complement strand
GGTGGCCGACACGATGCAGGCGCTCGCCACGCCGAGCCGGGTCCGCATCCTGAGCCGACTCGCGGCCGGACCGTGCTCGGTGGGGGAGCTGGCCGGCGACGTCGACATGGAGCCCTCCGCGGTCTCCCAACAGCTTCGACTGCTCCGCCACCTCAACCTCGTGGTCGGCGACCGTCAGGGCCGCCAGATCATCTACGCGCTCCACGACGACCACGTCGGTGTCCTCGTCGAGCAGGCGGTCTCGCACGCCGAGCATCTCCGCCTCCAGGCTCACGCTGCGGCGCTCGCCGGCGCGACGTGACCGCGACCCCGGCCCTGCTCGCGGCGGCGGCCGGCGTCGCCGTCGGGCACGCCGTCCTCCCGGACCACTGGGTGCCGTTGGCCGTGCTCGGCCGGACCCGCCACTACGGGCTGGGACGGGTCGCGCGGCTGTCCGCGGTGGCCGGGGTCGCCCACGTCGCGGTGTCGCTGCTCCTCGGAGGGTTGATCATCGTCATCGGTCTGCAGTTCCGCTCCGCGGTGGAGCACGCCCAGAACTTCGTCATCGGCGGCCTGCTCGTCGCGACCGGTCTGGTGTTCGCGGGGATGGAGCTCCTCGGCCGCGGCCACCAGCACCCCCCGGCGGGCGAGGACGCGTCGACCGCCGAGCCTGGCCACCACCACCCGCACTCGCACGCACCGACGGATCACGGGGAGCCTGATCACGTCCGTCCTTCCGAGCCCGGCCGGGTCGTCGGTCTCGCCGGCGTCATCGTGCCGTTCGGCGCCGCGGCGTCACCCGACCTGACGATCCTCCCGGTCTTCTTGGCCGCGACCGCGGCGGGCGTCTTCGCGTCCGTCGGCGCGCTGGTGGTCTTCTCGGTCGTGACGATCGCCACCATCGTCGGCCTGACCGTCTCGGCGACGTTCGGCGGCTACCAGGTCCAGGGCGCCTGGCTCGACCGGTGGGGAAACACGATGACCGCGCTCGTGCTCCTCGTGGTCGGGGGGCTGGTCCTCGGCGGCGTCATCTAGATCCGACCCCGGGCCCGGCGATCCGGTCAGCCGGTCAGGTAAGAAGAAGCCGTGCCGACGGAGCCCGGATCACCCCTCGACCGGGCCTTGGACGAGCTGTACGCCGCGACCCCTCCGGAGTTCGTCCTGGTGCGGTCCCGACTCGAACGGGACCTCCGTCAGGGCGACGAGGCGTCCGCGGCGACCGAGATCCGGAGCCGACGCCGCCCCAACCTCGCCGCCTGGGCCTGCAACCAGCTCGCCCGCCGGGACCCCGACGGGATCCGTGCGCTCGTCGGGCTCACCCAGCAGCTGGCCGAGGCCCAACAGGCTGTCGTCAACGGCCGAGAACCGGCCGCGTTCCGCGACGTGTCCCGGGAGCGACGCGAGCTGCTCGAGCACCTCACCGACGCGGCCATCGCCACGCTCCAGCCGTGGGCCCCGAAGCCAGCGACCTACCGGGACCCCGTGCTGGCCACTCTCGACGCGGCCAGCATCGATCCCGACCTCGCACCGGACCTCGAAGCGGGACGCCTGACCCGGGCGCTCAGCGCGCCGGCCGGCCTCGGACCGCTGCCGGACCCGAACGCCCGGCCCGCCAAGCCGACTGCCCGGAGGCCGTCGAAACGCGACCGGGACGCCGCCCAGCGGGAGCTGACCCAAGCCCAACGCGAGGCGAAGCAGCTGGCCACCGCGGCGGACACCGCCGCCGCCGAGCAGGCCAGCGCCGAGATGCACGCCGACGCCACGACGACCCAGCTGCGCGA
>DAIMHT010000429.1:0-1764 GCA_036723155.1 Actinomycetota bacterium | reverse complement strand
CCGGCGCAGAGCTCGAAGACCGCGACGGTGCGCGCCGAGGCGGCCGCGGCCGCGATGGGCGCCGATGGGAACGGCCACAAGGTGATCGGGCGCACGAAGCCGATCCGCTCGCCGGCGGCGCGGAGGTCGCGGACCACGGACCGCACGAAGCGGGCCGGGCTGCCGAAGGCGACGACGACGGTCTCGGCGTCGTCGAGGTACCCGGTCTCGGCGCGCGCTTCGCAGCGTTCGATCTCGGCCTGCTTCGCGGCCATGCGCCGCAGGTGAGCCTCGATCCCGATGGGCTCCGCGCCGGCCTTGGCCAGCCCGAGCGGAGAGAGCAGACGGGCGTGGCCGGTGCCGGTCCCGGACCCGTCGACGGCCCAGTCGTTCGGAGGGAGCGACCCGAAGTCGATCGGGTTCACCGCGACCGATTCCTGGACGTGCGCGGTCAGGTAGTCGCCGTAGAGCAGGACCGGGTTCCGCCACCGTTCCGCGAGATGGAAGGCCAGCTGGGTCAGCTCCACGGTCTCGGTGATGTCGACCGGGGCCAGCACCAGGTGGCGGTAGTCGCCGTGGCCGCCGCCCCGGGTGGACTGGAAGTAGTCGCCCTGACCCCGCGCCATGTTGAAGATGACGAGCGGCAGCTCGGCCAGCGTGATCTCGGAGAAGGATTCCTGCATGAGCGACAGGCCCTGGCCGGTCGATCCGGTCGCGGCGCGGGCTCCGCCGGCGAGGGCACCCCAGGCCATCCCGACCGCTTCCAGCTCGCTCTCCGCGTTGATGCAGGTCCCGTCGACGCCGGGCAGGTACTCGGCGAAATACTCGAGGATCTCGGTGAAGGGCGTCATGGGGTAGCCGGTGAAGAACCGACAGCCGGCCGCGATCGAGGCCAGGGCGATCGCCTCGCTGCCCTCCATCAGCCGGCGGTCGGTGCCAATGGTCACGGCGGTCATGCGGGGACCTCGGTGTGGTGCGGCGTATCGAAGCGGAACACCTCGAAGCAGAAGTCCGGGCACACGAAGAGACACGCGGCGCAGCCGGTGCATCCCGGGTGCAGCTCGGGGACGTGGAACCCGGCCCGGTTGGTGCGGGCCGACATGGTCAGCACCCGGGGTGGGCAGGCGGTGATGCAGAGCTCACAGCCCTTGCAGGTCTCGGCGTCGATCGTGATCGTGCCCCGACTGGTGATGGTGCTCATGCGCGCGACCGTTCCGGTTCCCAGGCCGGCACCGTGAGCCGGTCCACCGCCTCGTATCCCGCGGTCAGGGCCCGCTCGTTGACCTCGATGTGCTGGCGGCGGTACGCGGGGACGGACTGGCGCATCCCGGCGTGCAGGCCGTCCAGGGTGACGAGACCCGTGACCGCGGCGTACGCGCCGAGGATCACCATCGAGCCCGCCAGCTCGTTGCCGACCTCGGCCGCGAGCTCGGTGGCCGGCACCCGGAACGAGCGGGCCGGGACGTCACCGAGGTCGGCGCCGAAGGTGCTGTCGTTGACCACGACGACACCGCCGTCTCGGATCTTGGGCGCGACCGGCCCCCAGTACCGGTCGTGCATGGCGATGGCCGACCAGGCCCGGGACAGCAGCGGCGGCGAGTGGATCGGCTCGTCACCGACCACGACGGTCCCGTCGGTGTTCATGCCCCGCATCGCGCCGCCGTAGACGCCGAACAGCAGGACGTGGCGGGCTTCGAGCACCGCGGCTCGGGCGAGGACCTGAGCCGCGAGCTGGACCCCTTGGCCCCCGATCCCGGTGAGGAGGACCTCCCGCTCGGTCATCGG
>DAIMHT010000428.1:0-1769 GCA_036723155.1 Actinomycetota bacterium | reverse complement strand
CCCCGGCCGCCCGGAGCAGGGCGCCCGGCGGCGGGTCGGGATCCAGGAACGCGAACGGCGCTCGCAGCGTTTTCTTGTTGTACAGGGAACGAGAAGTGGGCAGGAACCACAGCAGAAGACAAGAAGGGGAATCGATGACCAAGCGAGACCGAGGAGCGGGACGGCTCCGCCGGTGGGCCCGGGGCCTGATCTGGCAGCTCCCCGACCATCCGTATCCCAGCGAGCACCCGTGGAGCCGACACCACGGTGGAACCCCAGTCGGGTGACGCTCATGGCCGGGGTCTCTCCTCCAACCGCGGGTGTGGCGCCTGATCGCACCGGCGTGTTGGCCAGCACCGGTGGCGGACGCAACGGCGCGTGATGAGCAACCGCTACCGGTGCTGCCCCGCACGACCGACGGCGATCAGGCCCGGTCTCGGCGCCAGAGACCACGGCTTGACCTGACACCAACACCGCGGGAGCGAAGACGGGCAGCCGGACCGACCATTCGTGCTTGCGATCGGGCATTGACGGAATAGGTCGGAGACTGGTTCGGTTCACCCGTTATGCGCGCGATCACCGTGGCGGCGTTCGGTCCCGTGGCCGTGCTCATCCCATCGGACGTCCCCACGCCGGTCCCCGGTCCCGGCCAGCTGCTGGTGGAGGTCACCGGAGCGGGTGTCGGTGCCTGGGACGCCAAGGCGCGGCGGGGCGCGTTCGGCCCCCGCGACTTCCCCTTCATCCCTGGCACCGAGGTATCCGGAATCGTCAGCGCGACCAGTGGTGAGCTCGGTGGCTTCGCGGTCGGCGACACCGTCTTTGGGAGCACCAACGGGGTCGGCGGCTACGCCGAGTACGCCGTCGTCGACGCCACGCGTGTCGCCTCGGCCCCCCGGCAGCTCGACCTCGAAGCGGCGGGCGCGGTTCCGGTTGGCGGGGTCACCGCCATCGAAGGAATCGATGAGCATCTGCACCTGAGCGCCGGTGAGTCCGTGCTCGTCAATGGCGCGGCCGGTGGCGTCGGCCACTTCGTCGTGCAGATCGCTCGAGCTCGTGGTGCTCGCGTCATCGCGACCGCAAGCCCCGACCACTATGACTTCGTCCGCAGTCTCGGTGCCGACGAGGTCGTGGACTACCACAGCGACTGGGTCAGCACCGTCCGCGGCGTCGATGCCGCCTTCGACTGTGTCGGCGGCGACACCTGGGTCGGGTGCCTTCAGGCGATTCGAGATGGCGGCCGCGCCGTGACCATCGCCGCTTCCGACCAGGTCGAGGGTCACGACCGGGTGACCGCGAGCGCGTTCTCGGTTTCGATCACCCAGGATCGCCTGACCGAGGTTGCGGGCCTGATCGACGCGGGCAAGGCCTCGGTGGCGATCAGCGAGCGCCTCCCGCTCGACGAAGCCGTGCGTGCGCACGAGATCATCGAGGCCGGTCACACGCGCGGCAAGATCGTCCTCATCCCCGGCTAACGGCGGGTCACCCGGCCTGGCGTGCCACCGCGCTCGCCGCACGCGCCGCGGCGTCCGGATCCAGGTAGCGGCTCGACGTCACCTCGTGTCGCGGTCCAAGGTCGTAGACCAGCGGTTGACCCGTCGGGATGTTGAGCTCGACGACGGCTTCGTCGGACAGCTCGTCCAGATGCTTCACGAGCGCCCGTAGCGAGTTCCCGTGCCCGACCACCAGGACCACCCCGCCGGAGTTGAGATCGGGCACGATTCCGTCGTACCAGTAGGGGAGCATTCGATCGACGACGTCGGCGAGGCACTCGGTCGCCGGCAGGACGTCGG
>DAIMHT010000427.1:0-1770 GCA_036723155.1 Actinomycetota bacterium | reverse complement strand
TCGCTCACCAGGCGAGCCGCGACCTTGCGGAGCAGCTTCCCGAGCTCGCGTTCGAGGTTCCGGACGCCGGCCTCTCGCGTGTAGTCCGTGACGATGCGCCGCAGCGCGTCGTCGCCGACCCGCACGTCGTCGTCGTTGAGGCCGTTCCGCTCGAGCTGACGCTCCAGCAGGTGACCACGAGCGATGGCGACCTTCTCGTCCTCGGTGTACCCGTCGAGACGGATCACCTCGAGGCGGTCCAGCAACGGGCCGGGAATCGTCTCGGCCTGGTTCGCGGTCGCGATGAACAGCACCTGGGACAGATCCAGGTCCAGGTCCAGGTAGTGGTCACGGAACGTGTGGTTCTGGGCCGGGTCGAGGACCTCGAGCAGCGCCGAGGACGGGTCGCCCCGCCAGTCCGCGCCGAGCTTGTCGACCTCGTCGAGGACGATGACCGGGTTCATGGCGCCGGCCTCGGTCAAGGCGCGCACGATCCGACCCGGGCGGGCACCCACGTAGGTGCGCCGGTGTCCCCGGATCTCCGCTTCGTCGTGGACGCCACCGAGCGCCACCCGGGTGAACGAACGGCCCAGGGCACGGGCGACGGACTCACCCAGCGACGTCTTGCCGACACCGGGGGGGCCCACCAGGGCGAGGATCGCTCCCGCGCCGCGTCCGGTCGGCTCGCCCAGACCGCGCTCGGCCCGCAGCTTCCGCACCGCGAGGAACTCCACGATGCGGTCCTTGACGTCATCGAGGCCGGTGTGGTCCTCGTCGAGGACGCGACGGGCCGCGACAACATCGAGGTTGTCGTCGGTTCGGGTTCCGAAGGGAACCTCCAGCAGCGTGTCGAGCCAGGTGCGGATCCAACCGTGCTCGGGGCTCTGATCGCTGGTGCGCTCGAGGCGATCCACTTCACGGGTCGCCGCGTCCCGGATGGCGTCCGGGAGGCCGCGCTCGGCGATCGCGGTGCGGTAGTCGCCGACCACGTCGCCCTCGTCTTCGCCCAGCTCCTTGCGGATCGCTTCGAGCTGGCGGCGGAGCAGGAACTCGCGCTGCTGGCTCTCCATGCCGTCGGTGACGTCGGAACGGATCCGCTCGGCCACCTCCAGCTCCGCGAGCGCGTCCTTGGCCCACGCGACCACCGATTCGAGGCGCGCCTCGACGTCGAGGGTCTCCAGCAGCTCCAGTCGGCGATCCAGGGACAGCTCCGGCCACCAGCCGGCGGTGTCGGCCAACGCGCCGGGGTCGGTAACACCCTTCAACGCTTCGGCGAGGCGCCCGGCCTGCAGCCGCGTGGCGATCTCGCTCACTACCGCCCGGTATTCGACGACGAGCTCTTGGACCCGCGGGGATTCCTCGCCGGTCTCGACGACCGGTTCGGCCTCCACCCACAGCGCCGCCCCCGTCCCGACCACGCCGACACCGACCGTGGCGCGGAACAGGCCGCGCAGAACCAGGGCCTGCACGCCGTTCGGCAGCTCGCCGCTGTTCTCGATCCGGGCCACCGTCCCGACCCGGGAGTAGCGACCCTCGGGCTTCGGGACCAGCAGGACCTGACGGTCCCCGTCGCCGGCGGCCTCGGCCGCGGTGCGGGCCTCGTCGGTCTCCAGGGCGAGGGTCACCACCATCTGGGGCAGCACGACCCCCGAGCTCAGGGGCAAGAGGGGCAGGACCAGCCGCTCGTCGATGGTTGGAGTCGTGTCAGGCATGTTGACCTCACCAGTGATTACAGGATTACGAGTTGGAACGACGGGGTGGGGCCGCTTCATTCCCGACCTGGCCACTGAG
>DAIMHT010000426.1:0-1772 GCA_036723155.1 Actinomycetota bacterium | reverse complement strand
CGCTGGTGACCGGCGGTGGCAGCGGGATCGGTGAGGGCTGCGCCGCCGCCCTCGCGCGCGACGGCGCGTCGGTCACGATCTGCGGGCGAACCCTCGAGCGTCTCGAGAGCGCCGCCGATCGCCTCCGGTCGATCGCCGCACCCGGCGCGACGGTGCAGACCGTCGTCGCCGATGTCACCGACGAAGACCAGATACGAGCGGCGGTCACTGCGGCGACGCAGCCGACCGGCCGGCTCAACGGCGTCGTCGCGTCGGCGGGAGGATCGCTTCACATGGGTCCGCTCGTCCTGGCCGACGTCGACGCGGTGCGCGCCACCCTCGACCTGAACGTCATCGGCACCTTCTTGACCCTCAAGCACGCGGCACCGCTCCTCGCCGCGAGTGGTGCGGGCTCGTTCGTCGGGATCTCCTCCCACGCGGGTCTCGACACGTTTCGCTTCCTCGGCGCGTACGGAGCCGCGAAGGCGGGCCTCGACATGGTGGTCCGCGTCGCCGCCGACGAGCTCGGCCCGGCACGGGTCCGGGTCAACTCGGTGCGGCCCGGGATCATCGCCAACGAGCTGATGGCGGCGATCACCGCCGGCGGCCCCGTCCTCGACAGCTACCTGGAGAACATCCCTCTGCACCGCGTGGGTACCGTCGACGACGTCGGAGCCCTCGCCCGGTTCCTCATCGGCCCCGAATCGAGCTGGATCACCGGCCAGTGCATCAGCGTCGACGGAGGTCAGTCCCTGCGGAAGGGCGCGGACTTCTCCGCGTTCGCCGAGCCCGGGCATCGGGATCAGCCCGGCTGGCAGCTCGTCGTGGAGCAGGACTGATGGACCTCGAGGGCGTGAACGCCGTCGTGACCGGGGGAGCCAGCGGCATCGGACGGGCCACCGCGCTCGAGCTGGGGCGTCGCGGCGCGCACGGGGTCGCCATCGCCGACATCAACGACACCCGACTCGACGAGACGGTCGTCGAGCTCGAACAGCTCGGCACGCGGCCCCTCCCGATCCACTGTGACGTCTCGAAGGACGAAGACGTCGACCGGCTGCGTGACGAGGCCCTCGCCGCGTTCGGGCACATCGATGTTGTGATGAACAACGCCGGCGTCGCGCTCCTCGGGCCGCCCGACACGCTGTCGATGGCCGAATGGGACTGGATCCTGCAGATCAACCTGTACGGCGTGATCCGCGGAGTGCGGGCGTTCGTCCCCCATCTCCGCGAACGGGGCTCGGGATGGGTCGTGAACACGGCGTCGGTGGCGGGCCTGTACGCGTACGCCTGGGACACGATCCCCTACATCACGGCGAAGTTCGGTGTGGTCGGGCTCACCGAGAGCCTGGCCCTGTACCTCCGACCGCTCGGGATCGGTGTCTCGCTCCTGTGCCCCGGGCTCGTCGACTCGAACATGGCTGACACCGCCCGTATCGGGGGCGTCGCCGACCCGTCGGCGTGGATCAAGGAGATGCCGCTCGAGGCGCCGGTGTCGCCGACCGTCCCGGGCCGGTTGGTCTGTGACGCCATCGAACGCGAGCAGTTCCTGGTCCTCACCCACCCCGAGCCCATCCGGGAGCGGATCGCCCAACGAGGCGCGGACCCCGACGCGTTCGTCGCGGCCCAGATCGAACGGCTCCCGACACCACCAAACCTGCCGCCCCGCTGACCCGGTCCCGGCCGCGCCGGGCGCTGGGCGGGTGCGGGTGGACGCCGACGCGGCGCTCAGCCGGCGGCGGTGAACCGCAGCGGGATGTGCTTGATGCCGTTGATGAAGTTCGACCGCAGCCGGG
>DAIMHT010000425.1:0-1774 GCA_036723155.1 Actinomycetota bacterium | reverse complement strand
CCTGCCGGTACGGAACGGGTGAGGAAGTCGGCGACGATCGCCGAACACAAAGCGTTCATCGAGGGCGGAAGGCTGCACGTGGCCTTGGCGACCGGGACCGAGGACGGCTCGGGGCGCAGCTGGGGAAAGCTCACCAACCCCGACGCCGCGTTGTGCGTGCCCGACGGTGAGCCGGTCCCCGTCACGCCGGGTGGATCGTGGAACAGCACGACGTCGGGTGTAGGCCGCTCCAGCTGCTCGCGCCGCGGTGGCGCCGGGCAGCTGGTGATCCCCCGGGCGAGCGCCGCGGCTGCGCTCTGCGGGAACAGGGAGCAGACCAGGAGGGCGCCGGGTCCGTGACCCGTGTAGTCGATGAACGCGGTGACACCGGCCGTGTCGGCGCTCAAGTGGCCGCCGAGGAGCGGGTCGGCATGGGCCCGAGGGAAGACGCTCAAGCTGCGCCCTCCATCGGCTGCTTCGACACCGCGACACGACCAGCCTCGGGGTCCGAGCAGGGTCACGAAGCCGTTTGAGTAGAACGCCAGACGCGCTGCAGTCGTGGTGGATGCCGCGAGCGGCAGTCGGGTGGCGATCCGCGGCGGAGTGGCGTGGTCGCCGCCGGAGATAGTCGGGCACGACATGACTGGAACCGCGGGGAACTGGGCCCGCGGGATCGATAGCGCCAACGCGGGTGGTGCGGAAGCGATCGTCGCGACGACAGTGGCGGCCACGATGGCGAGCGACGGCCATGGGATTCGACGCACGAACGGGAGCGTAGGCATCTGGTGTCCGAGCGTCGACGGGGCGATCACACGGTCGGGTCGACGACGACCTTTCCGAGCACCCGGCGGTCGGCCATAGCCCGGAGGGCCTCCGCGGTCCGGTCCAAGGGGAACACCGCCGACACATACGGGCGGACGCGGCCCGTCGAGAAGAGCTCGGACAGCTCGTCGCGGTCTCGTCGTGCCGCGTCGGGCGCGTGCTCGGCGAAGGTACGGAACTCGAAGCCCTTGACGACCACACCCTTGAGGAGCACGAGGTTCAACGGGATCCGGGGAATCTCACCCGAGGCGAACCCGACGACCACGAATCGCCCGCCCCACCGCGTCGCTCGCAGCGCGGCCTCGGAGTACGCGCCACCCACCGGGTCGATCACGACGTCCGCGCCGCCACCGGTGATGTCCTTGATCCGGGCCTTCAGGTCTTCGGTCGTGTAGTTGACCGCCGCGACCGCGCCCCGCGCTCGGCACAACGCCAGCTTGTCGTCGCTGGACGCGGCAGCCAGCACCCGCGCGCCGAGGGTGGTGGCGAGCTCGACCGCGGCCAGCCCCACTCCCCCCGCCGCACCCAGCACGACGACCCAGTCGTCGGGCTGGACCTCGGCCACACTCCGCAGCGCGTGATACGCGGTCGTGTGGGCCACACCGAACGCGGCGGCCTCGGCGAAGTCCACACTGTCCGGTAGGAGCGTGAGCGCGGCGACTGGCATCGCGATCTGCTCGGCGAACGCACCGGCGAAGGCGCTCCCGAACACGCGGTCGCCCGGTGCCAAGCCCGCGGCATCGTCGGCAACCGCGGTGACGACGCCGGCGAACTCGCTCCCGAGGGTGAACGGGACCGGTATCGACACTTGATACTCGTTCGCGACGAGCAGGACATCGGGAAAGTTGACCGCAGCCGCCCGGACGTCGACCACCGCGCCTCCAGGACGGAGTGCCGGCGCCGGGATGTCGTCAACCACGACCCCCTCGGGCGGTCCGTACACCTGGCAGCGAGCCGCTCGCAACGATCGCTT
>DAIMHT010000424.1:0-1791 GCA_036723155.1 Actinomycetota bacterium | reverse complement strand
GTCTTGTCCCCGAGGATCGATCCGCCCGTCCGGCTGCTCGAGGGATCGACGGCCAGCACCGCGACGGAGAGACCACGGTTCACGATGTGGAGCCCGAGGGCTTCGATGAGCGTGGACTTGCCGGCCCCGGGCGCGCCCGAGATGCCCACGCGCTGGGACGACCCCGTCGCGGGGAGGAGCTCGGTGAGCAGCGCGTCAGCCTCGGGGCGGTGATCGGGACGCGTGCTCTCGACCAGCGTGATGGCGCGGGCGAGCGCTCTGCGGTCGCCGTCGCGCACCCGGGCGGCTAACTCGCTCACGCGGCCCCGGTAGTCGGCCGCGGCCGTGCCCGGTCGGTGGTCATCCGCCGCCAGTGCGGCGCAGCAGTCGGAGCACCTCGGACGCGGCCGAGGGGATGTTGGTGCCGGGGCCGAACACCGCGGCGACGCCCGCGTCATGAAGGAACTCGTAGTCCTGGGCGGGGACGACACCCCCGACCACGACGACGATGTCGTCGCCTCCTTGCTTGCGGAGCTGGGCGATCAGCTCGGGCACGAGGGTCTTGTGTCCCGCGGCTTGGCTGCTGACGCCGACGACGTGCACGTCGTTCTCCACCGCGTCGCGTGCGGCTTCTTCGGGCGTCTGGAAGAGCGGTCCGACATCGACATCGAATCCGAGGTCGGCGAACGCGGTGGCGATGACCTTGGCGCCCCGGTCATGTCCGTCTTGGCCCATCTTGACGACGAGGATCCGGGGGCGGCGCCCCTCGGCGGCCGCGAACGCCTCGACCTCGGTCCGGGTGCGTTCCCAGTCCTTGTCGCCGGCTGCGGAATCGCCGTACACGCCCGCGATCGTACGGACCGTCGCGCGGTGGCGGGTGAACACCGACTCGAGGGCGTCGGAGATCTCGCCCACGGTCGCTCGGGCCCGGCTGGCCTCGATGCTGAGCGCCAACAGGTTGGCGTCGCCGCGAGCGCCCTCTGTGAGGGCGCGCAACGCGGCGTCGACTCGGCTCTGGTCTCGGGTGGCGCGCAGCTGCTCGAGGCGCTGAATCTGGCCGGCCCGGACCGCGGTGTTGTCGACGTCGCGGATCTCGACGTTGGGCTGGGTCTCGGTGCGGTACTTGTTCACACCGACGATCGTCTCGGCGCCGCGGTCGACTCGGGCTTGGCGGCGGGCTGCCGCCTCTTCGATCCGGAGCTTGGGCATGCCCGCCTGCACGGCCCGCGTCATGCCGCCGAGCTCCTCGACCTCCTCGATGAGGTCCCAGGCCGCGTCAGCAAGGGCGCCGGTGAGCGCCTCGACGTAGTACGAGCCGCCCAGCGGGTCGACGACATGGGTGATTCCACTCTCTTCTTGCAACAGCAGCTGGGTGTTGCGCGCGATGCCGGCGGAGAAGTCGGTCGGGAGCGCCAGGGCTTCGTCGAAGCTGTTGGTGTGGAGGCTCTGCGTGCCGCCCAGCACGGCCGCGAGTGCTTCGAGCGTGGTGCGAACGATGTTGTTGTACGGGTCTTGTTCGGTGAGTGACACGCCCGAGGTCTGGCAGTGGGTGCGCAGCATCAGCGAGGCTGGCTTCTTCGGGTCGAACTGCCGCATCATCCGGGACCACAGGAGCCGAGCCGCTCGGAGCTTCGCGACCTCCATGAAGAAGTTCATGCCGATGGCGAAGAAGAACGAGAGGCGACCGGCGAAGGCGTCGACGTCGAGGCCGCGATCGAGGGCGGCCCGGACGTACTCGAGCCCGTCGGCAAGTGTGAAGGCCAGCTCTTGGACCGCGGTCGCGCCGGCTTCTTGCATGTGGTAGCCGGAGAT
>DAIMHT010000423.1:0-1791 GCA_036723155.1 Actinomycetota bacterium | reverse complement strand
GTGGGCCGTCCCCGCCGGTGACAGGTCGTCGAAGTACTTGGCGTCGCCCCGCAAGATGCGCGGGTCTTCGACGCGCCGGACCGGGTTTCCGAGAATCGAGCCGGAGGCCACCATGGCTGGACTCTATCCAGGGGCCGGGTATCGACGAGCGAGGTCGGCGACGACGGCGTGGAACTCGTCGATCATGTCTCGGATGATCGACCCGACGGGTTCGACACCCTTGATCCGCCCCGCGACCTGGCCTCCGAACGCGAACGCGGCACCGAGGTCTCCTTCGAAGTACAGCTTGAGGATCCCGTCGAGCGTTCCGAGGGTGACGCGCTCGTCGGACCGCTCGTGGGCCTCGCTGCGCTCGGTGGCGAGCACTCGGAACGACGGCTTGTGCCATCGGTTGAGGAACACGGTCCCGGTCTCGGGGCTCTCGACGACGAGACGCTTGTAGTTCTCATGCACCGGTGACTCGGCGGCCGACACCATCCGGGTCCCGAGCTGCACCCCCTCGGCACCGAGGACGAAGGCGGCCGCCATCGACTGCCCGTCGCAGATCCCGCCCGCGGCGACGACCGGGACCTCCACCTGCGAGCACACCAGCGGCAAGAGGACCATCGTGGAGACATCCCGGCTCGCCTTGAAGCCGCCTCCTTCTCCGCCTTCGGCCACGATCCCGTCCACCCCGGCTCGCACCGCCTTCAGGGCGGCGCGCAAGGTGGGAACGACGTGGAACACGGTGATGCCAGCGTCGTGGAGCGCGGGCGTGTACTCCCCCGGATCTCCGGCCGAGGTCGTCACGAATCGAACCCCTTGATCGTGGACGAAGTCGACGATGCCGGGATCCCGCACCAGCATCTGCGCGATGTTCACTCCGAACGGCTTGTCCGTCAGGTCGCGCATCCGTGCGATCTCCTCGCGCACCTGGTCGAGCTGACCCGATGACGTCTCGATGACACCGAGCCCGCCAGCGTTTGATACCGCGGAGGCGAGCTGCGCGCGGGCGATGTAGCCCATCGGAGCCTGCAGGATCGGGTACTCGACGCCGAGGATGTCCGTGAGACGGTTCTGCATGGCGGCACGGTACCGTCGGGCTATGGCCGCAGGCGCCGGCGGCACGCCCGGCCGAACCCCGACGATCAACAACCGGCGAGCCCGGTACAACTATCTCGTCCTCGACACCTACGAGTGCGGGATCATGCTGGCCGGCTCGGAGGTGAAATCACTTCGGGAGAGCCGAGCCTCGCTCCAAGACGCCTACGCCCGCGTCTCGGACGGTGAGGTGTGGATCCACGGGATGCACGTCGCGCCCTACGCCTTCTCCCGAGACGACCTCGACCCGATCCGGCCCCGGAAGCTCCTCCTCCACCGCCGCCAGATCGCGGAGCTCGAACGGGCCACCATGGAGAAGGGCATGACCCTGGTACCGCTGCGCCTGTACTTCAAGGACGGGCGGGTCAAGGTCGAGCTCGCGGTCGCCCGCGGGAAGCGGACCTATGACAAACGGCACGCCATCGCGGAGCGAGATGCCCAACGCGACGTCGACCGGGCCCTCAAAGGCCAGCGCGACTGAACCGCAGCCCGTGGAATGACGGCTCCTGGCGTCTCCGAGCGCGTCGGTGCCGGCTCGCCGTTCTGAGCCGAACGACCCGCCGGGTACACTGGCCTCGTTCGGTCACGCGCACGACCGGACACTTGACAAGGGGGTGCGTGGCTTCGATTTCGTGTATCGAGGCAGGTGAAGCGAGCCGACGTCGCCGGATCGTCGTGAAAGAGCCGGCAAACATAAACAACTGCCGAGGA
>DAIMHT010000422.1:0-1793 GCA_036723155.1 Actinomycetota bacterium | reverse complement strand
ATCCGTCACGCCGCGGCCGTGGTTCCAGCTCGGATGGCGGCCACGATGGCCGACGACGACCTCACCTTCGCCCAGCTGGAGGCGCGCACCAACCAGGTGGCGAGGGCGTTCGCGGGCCGGGGGGTCAGTCGCGGCGACCGGGTTGCGTGGTGGGGCGAGACCGGGTTGGCGGCGATGCCGATCTTCGGGGCCTTGGCCAAGCTGGGCGCCGCGTTCATGCCGGTCAACGCGCGTCTGGGCGTCGACGAGGCCGAGGCGGTGATCGGGTACGCCAAGCCCCAGCTCACCGTCGTCGACGAGACCCACGAGGGCGCCGCGTTCGACTCGGTTCGACAAGCGGAGCTCTTCGCGGAGGCGTCCCGACTCGAGGCGGGCGACGTCGTCGACCCGGCCCTCGAGGAGCGCGACCCGCACGTCATCTTCTTCACCAGCGGCAGCACCGGCCGGGCGAAGGGGGTCGTGCTGTCGCACCGGACGAGCTACCTGCGCAGCTTCCCGAACCTGATCACCGACTGGACCGGTGGGACGGTCTGCATGTTCCCGCTGTTCCACATGTCGGGTTGGTCGATGACGTTGAACGCCTGGCAGATGCGGCTCCCGCTGCACTTGTCGCCGCCGGATCCCGAGCTGATCCTGACCACGGCGCACCGCCGTCGGGCGAGCCGCCTGTACTGCCTCCCCGCGGTCTGGTCCCGGGTTCTCGACCACGACCGGTCCCGCTTCGACCTTCGCAGCATCCGAGAGTGCGACACGGGCACGTCGGTCACGCCACCTGAGCTCCTCGCGGCCATCAAGGCGGCATTCCCCGACACCGTCACCCGCATCTACTACGGGTCGACGGAGGCCGGCCCCGCGACGCTGCTGGGCGACGCCGACCTGCTCCGCAAGCCCGGATCGGTCGGGCTCCCCGCGCCGGGAGTCGACCTGCGCCTCGGAGACGACGGCGAGGTGTGCGTCCGCAGCGAGTTCCTGATGGACGGCTACTTCGAGCAGCCCGACGCCACCGCGGCCGCGCTGGTCGACGGCTGGTATCACACCGGCGACCTCGGAGCCATCGACGACGAGGGCTACCTCTCGATCGTCGGGCGGGCCCGGGACGTGCTCCGCACCGGCGGGGAGACGGTCGCACCGAGCGAAGTCGAAGCGGTCCTCACCGGTCATCCCGCGGTCGCCGAGGTCGCCGTCGTCGGGCTCCCCGATCTGCGATGGGGGGAGGTGGTGTGCGCGGTGGTGGTCCCCGTCGACGGGCGACGCGATGACGTCAACGTCGACTCCCTGCGGGCCCACTGCTCGGGACGTCTGGCCTCGTTCAAGCAGCCCCGCCAGGTCGAGATCGTCGAATCGCTTCCCCGCACGCCCGCCACCGGGCAGATTCAGCGGACCTTGCTCGTCGAACGGCTGACCGCGGCGCGAACGACGTAACCGGCCGCGGAGCTATCGGGCGAGGTCGCGCAGCTCCTGGCGGAGCAGGAACTTCTGCACCTTGCCGGATGGGGTGCGTGGGAACTCGTCGATCCCTCGGATCTCTTCCGGCCACTTCTGGCGGGCGAGACCCGAGCGCGCCAGGTGCTCGCGCAGCACGTCGAGCGACGGAGCGGTGGCGCCGGGTTGCATCCGTACAAACGCGCAGCCGTGCTCGCCGAGGCGGGCGTCGGGGGCCGCGACGACCGCGACCTCGGCGACGTCGGGCAGGTGCAGGAGCTGCTCTTCGACCTCGAGGGCGCTGACGTTCTCGCCACCGCGGATGATGATGTCCTTCTTGCGGTCGACGATCGCGAGGTAGCCGTCGGCGT
>DAIMHT010000421.1:0-1793 GCA_036723155.1 Actinomycetota bacterium | reverse complement strand
TAACCGGTTCGTGACCCGCGGCACGATCTGGTCGTTGTAGACGCCCATCGCTCGGTAGGGTACCGGCGGAGCCGCAGCACCGCCCGGTCTGGTTTGACGCCGCCGACCGGGGGTATACGAGCCGGGACACCGTCGCCGGTCGGGAACGGAGACAGACATGCGCTTCGTCATTCGGGTAGGCACGTGGGCCCTGGCCGCGGTCGGGATCAAAGCCCTCTACGACCGGTACGCGCCGAAGGCCAAGGAGCTGCGCCGCCCGGCCAGTGCCGTGCTCGACACGGCCAAGCATTCGTCCCGGGACGTGGTCGAGCACGCCAAGGCCGCCGGGAGCGAGATCCTGGCCGACGCCCGGCAACGCTCGGCCGAGGTCCGTGACGTGGCGGCCGACGCGGTCGACGAGGTCACCTCCACTCCGACCACTGGACCGGCATCGCGCACGAAGGCGACGAAGCCCTAGCGACGAGCTCGGCGCGCCAGCACTTCGGCGTGCAGCACGGCGAAGTACGCGTCGGGCTGGTCCGCCCAGTGGCGCCACGCCGCACCGATCGTGGCGAGCTCGGCCCGGTCGCTGAGCCCGTACCGGATCGCGTGGTCCGCGAACGACGACTGCTCGACGCGGTCGGCCCACAGGCCGCCCCACCACGCGCGGCGCTCCGGGTCGGCGAACGTCCACGTAGAGCTGGTCGCGACCGCGTCCACGAAGCCGGCCTCTTGGACCCAGCCGAGCAGGAAGCGTCCCGCGTCGGGTTCGCCCCCGTTCTGCCGGGTGATCAAGTGGTAGAGCTCCATCCAGCGGTCGAGGCGCGGGTCGGCCGGCGCCCAGACGAAGCCGGCGTAGTCACCGTCTCGGACCGCCAGGGTCCCGGCGGGTTTCATGACCCGGTGCAGGGATCGGAGGGCCCGGACGGGCTCGGTCAGATGCTGAAGCACCTGATGGGCGTGCACGACATCGAACGACGCGTCGGCGAAGTCGAGCTCGTACACATCGCCAACGACGAACCCGACGTTCGCGGCCCCGGGACCATCGGGGCCCTGGAGCCGCTCGGCCTCCGCGATGACCTCACCCGATGCGTCCACCCCGACCACTCGGCCGGGATACACCCGCCGCGCGAGATCGACCGTGATCGTCCCCGGTCCACACCCGACATCCAAGAGGTCGAGGCCGGGCCGCAGCGACGACAAGAGATACGCCGCCGAGTTCTCCGCGGTGCGCCAGACGTGACTGCGCAGGACGGACTCGTGGTGCCCGTGGGAGTAGGTGTCCGCCATCGCGTGAGTCATACCCGGCCCGACGTCGTCGCGTCGCCACATTTTTCCCGGGTAACCTGCAACCCGAGTCGGGCTACAACCTCTTGGGTCCCGAGAACCAGATCCGGCTCCGCTGCCCGCAGCATTCGGCCGCCAGGCGGGGCAAGGATGTGCTTCTCTCCCGAAGCGGACTTCACGAGCGCGGCCGTCGTCGGGGTCATCGGCGTCGCCACCCTCACGAAGGTCCGCCATAAGCGCGAGTTGCTACTTGCCGCGCTCCCGTTGGCGTTCGCCGGCCACGAGTTCGCCGAGGGCTTCGTGTGGCTCGGCCTCCGGGGAACGATCCCGCGGGCCGACGCCAACCTCGCGCTGTACGCCTACCTCGCGTACGCGTGGGCGCTGCTCCCGGCGATCGTCCCGCTCGCGATCTTCCTCGTCGAGCCCCGGCGGCTTCGCCGCCAGATCATGGTCCCGTTCTGCGCCTTGGGGGCCGTGGTCGGCGCGTATCTGCTCTGGGTCGTCGTGGATCATCCGATCACGGCGCA
>DAIMHT010000420.1:0-1797 GCA_036723155.1 Actinomycetota bacterium | reverse complement strand
ACCGAACCCCTCGTCCCGGCGGGCGGAGTGCTCCGGCGTCGAACCGTGACGCCCGACCCGTCCCTGCTCGCCCGCTACTCGATCAGCCCGACGGTGGCGGCCCAGGAGGCGAGGAGTTGAGCGAGCTCGTTCGGCTGCTCCAGGTGCACGGCGTGGCCGGCCCGGGGAAGGATCGTCACCTCGGCGTTCGACCCGATCGCGGTCGCCATGCGCTGCGCGGTCTCCGAGTAGGCCCGGTCGTAGCCGCCGGCGACGAGCAGCACCGGCATGGCGAGCTCCCCGAGGCGATCCCAGAGCGGCTCCTGCGCCCCCTGCCCGAGCACCCGCAGCTGGTGCGCGAGCCGCTGCACGGTGTTGCCACGGCGGCGATCATCGATCATCGCGGCCTCGCGGGGCAGCGTCTCGAAGAGGCGCTGAGCCAGCCACCGCTCGAGGAAGGCGTCGACCCCGTCCCGCTCGAGGTCTTGCGCCTGCCGGTCGTCCGCCGCCGTCCGGGCCTCGCGCGCGCCCGCCGAGCTGATCCCGGGCGAGCCGCTCACCAACACCAACGCCGGCACGAACTTCGGGTTGTCGAGCGCGAGCCGGAGGCACAGACGGGCGCCCATCGAGTAGCCGGCCCAGGTCGCCGGACCGCCCCGGTGAGCGAGCGCGTCCGCCGTCCCGACGAAATCGAGCCCGTCGGGGACGTCGATGGCCTGGACATCCCAATCGGTGGGCAATCGCCGCTCCACCGGCCCCCAGGACACAGCGGTATTGGTGAAGCCCGGGACGAGTCGCAACCGCACGGCTGGATCCTTCCATGACCCGCGATGCCAATACCGCATTCGCCCGCACCCTGGTCGACGAGTTCGTGCGCGCCGGCGTCCGCCACGCCTGCGTCGCACCGGGATCCCGCAATGCCCCGCTCGCCTTGGCCCTGGTCGGGGACGGCCGTCTCCGAGTGCACGTCCATCTCGACGAGCGGTCGGCCGCGTTCTTCGCCCTCGGCTGCGCCCGCGCGTCGGGCCAGCCGGCGGTCGTGTGCTGCACATCCGGGACGGCCGCCGCGCACCTCCACCCGGCGGTGCTCGAAGCCGCGCACGGGCGCGTGCCGATGCTGGTCTGCACCGCGGACCGGCCCCCCGAGCTCCGAGACACCGGCGCCGGACAGACCATCGACCAGGTGGGCCTGTACGGCGGGGCCACCCGATGGTCGGTCGACGTGGAGGCACCGGCCGACCGGGCCGGGATCGGGTCCTGGTGGCGTTCGCTCGCGGCGCGTGCCGTCGCCAGCGCGCTCGGCCCTCCGGCGGGCCCCGTCCACCTCAATCTGGCCTTTCGGGAGCCGCTGGCCCCGACGGGCGCGGCGCTGGTCGACGCCCCCGGCCGCGCCGACGGGCGCCCCTGGACGGTCACCACCCCGGCGGTGCGCACCCCCGATTCCCCGACGGTGGACCGGCTGGCCCAGACCATCCGCGAGGTGCCCAAGGGCCTGGTGGTCGCGGGCTGGGGCTCCGGTCTCACCGCGCCGATCGTCGAGCGATTCGCACGCGCGACGGGCTGGCCCGTCCTCGCCGACCCGCTGTCGGGCCTCCGGGCCTGCGACGGGGCCGTGTCGACCTACGACGCCCTGCTCCGCGTCGACGACTTCGCGGCCGCGCATCGCCCGGACCTGGTCGTCCGGGTCGGCGCGCCGTCGGCCAGCGCCGCGACCGCTCGATGGCTCGTCGATGTCGGCGCGCAATGGCTCCTCGACCCTGACAGCCAGTGGCTTGATCCCGGGCACAGCGCCACGGACCGGCTCGCCGTCGATCCGGC
>DAIMHT010000419.1:0-1801 GCA_036723155.1 Actinomycetota bacterium | reverse complement strand
CGTCAGCCGCGATGAGCTGGATCCGAAGGGAGTGGAACGGGTCGGAGACCAACACCACGCGCCGGATGCCCTCCGGGCGGAGGAACCTCGCGGCGGCGAGGAGCGACTCCCAGGAGCTGTGACTCGTCGATTCCCGCTGGATCGCGGTGTCGGGGACCCCGCGGGTATGGAGATAGTCGGCGCCGGCGCTGGCTTCGGTGAAGCGGTCACCGGGCTGCTTGCCGCCGGTGACCACGACGACCGGTGCGACATGGCGGTGGAAGAGGTCCGCGGCGTGATCGAGACGCGCCCGGAGGTCGGGTGAGGGACGACCGTTGTACTGGGCCGCGCCGAGCACGATGATCGCCTGCGAGCGCCGCTCGTCGTCGGACCGAGCAGCCCGCCAGACCTGGACGAACGTGACCAGGTAGTAGCCGACCGCGACCACGACGATCCCCAGCACGACCCGGCGGGCCAGCTTGGCCGTCAGCCTCGGCCGGATCACCCGTCGAGGCGCTCCCGCGCCGCCTGGAGGCGGCGAATGGCACGGTCACGACCCAGGAGATGGATCGAGTCGAACAGGGGAAGGCCGGCGTGGCGACCTTCGACGGCGGCGTACACCGCGGGGAGCACCTTGCCCGGCTTCTGGATGCCGAGCTCGGTGAGCGGCGGCCGCAGGTCGATCACTTCCGGGGTCCAGTCGCAGGTCCGGAGGTGCGCGATGACCGCGTCGAGGATCTCCGCGACCCGTTCGGTGCGCAGTGCCTTCTCCCACGATTCGGGAGCGATGACGAACTGGTCGTCGTCGACGAAGAGGAAGTCGGCTTGGTCGAGCAGCGCGCTGAGGGTGGTGGCCCGCTCGTGTCCGAGCTCGAGCACCGCCCGGAGCGTGTCGGGGTCAGGAGGGTGGCCGTAGCGGCGCTCGGCGAGGGGGAGGATCGCGGCCTCCAGCTCCTTGATGGTGAGGCGGCGGATCCACTCGCCGTTCATCCAGTCGAGCTTGGCGTGGTCGAACGCCGCGTTGGCGTGCGTGACCGCGTCGAGGTCGAAGTGCTCGATGAGCTCGTCGGTGGTCATGACTTCGCGCCCGTCCTCGGGAGCCCAGCCGAGCAGGGCGAGATAGTTGCGGACGGCCTCCGGGAGGTAGCCGGACTCGCGGAGCTCCTCGAGCCCGACGGCCCCGTGGCGCTTCGAGAGCTTCGAGCGGTCGGGCCCCAAGATGAGGGGCAGGTGGGCGTATGCGGGGGGCGGCTCGGGGCTGAGCGCGGCTCGCAGCGCGAGGACCCGGTGCGTGGAGTCGAGGAGGTCCTCGCCCCTGATCACATGGGTGATCCCCATCTCAAGGTCGTCGATGGCGTTGGCGAGGAAGAAGAGGGGTGCGCCGTCGGAGCGGACGATCACGAAGTCCGAGATCGTGGACCACTCGACGCGCACCTCGCCCCGGATGAGGTCGATGAAGCTGCTCGCCCCGGCGTCGGGGGTCCGGAAGCGCAGCGTGCGGGGACGTCCCTCCGCGGCGAGGGCGCGGCGGGTCTCGGGTGCCAGGTCGCGGCAGTGCCCGTCGTAGCCGGGGCTTCCTCCTTGCGCCTTCGCGGCCTCGTTCCGGGCTGAGATCTCGTCGGTGGTGCAGAAGCAGTCGTACGCGACGCCTTCGTCGACGAGCTGCCCGGCGGCGGCGCGGTACTCCGCGAACCGTTGGCTCTGGAGCACAACGTTGCCGTCCCAGTCGAGGCCGAGCCAACGCAGCGCATCTTGGATCCCGGCAATCCACTCGGGGCGTGACCGGGCGGCGTCGGTGTCCTCGACGCGGAGCACGAACTCG
>DAIMHT010000418.1:0-1801 GCA_036723155.1 Actinomycetota bacterium | reverse complement strand
CCCCCGAAGGAGCGGCCGTGAAGTTCCGTTGCGAGCGCGACACCCTTGCTGACGCCGTAGCCACGGCGTACCGCGCGGTCGCGTCCCGCACCGGCGCGCTCCCGGTCCTGTCCGGGCTTCTGCTTCGGGCCGAGGCCGGCCACGTCGAGCTGGTCGGTTCCGACCTGGAGCTGACGATCCGAGTCCAGGTACCTGCGGAGGTCGATGGTGAAGGGAGCGCGGTCCTCGTCGCGCGGCTCCTCCAGGAGCTGATGGGCCGTCTCGCTCCAGGGGTAGTGCAGGTCGAGATCGGCGAAGACCAGGCCAAGATCGAAGCGGGCCGGTTCCGTTCCGAGGTGCGCACGCTCGCAGCCTCAGATTTCCCCCGCCTCCCGGAACCCGAAGGCGAGGGCGTGAAGGTTGCTGCCGGCCCCCTATCGCAGGGTCTGCGCCAAGTCGTGCCGGCAGCCTCCCGGGACGATGCCCGCCCGATCCTCACCGGGGTCCTCATCGCCGCCACGGCCGACGGAGTGCGCCTGGTCGCGACCGACTCGTATCGGCTCGCGGTCCGCGACCTCCCCGGGGTGAGCCTGCTGACCGAGGGCCGATCCGTTCTTGTCGGGGCCAAGGGACTCGGAGAGCTGCAGCGACTCCTCCCCGGCGAAGGCGACGTCGAAGTGTTCCTCGGGGAACGTGACGTGACGTTCCGTCTCGACGGCACCCAGCTCACCGCCCGGCTCGTGGAAGGCGAGTTCCCCAACTACCAGCAGCTCGTGCCGAGCGGGTACCCGAACAAGCTGACCGTGGAACGCGACGCACTCGCCGACGCGGTGAACCGAGTCCGTCTCGTCGGCGGCCAGAACCGTGACTCCAGCCCGATCCGGCTCGCCATGAACACCGCGGGACTCGAGCTCTCCGCGACCGCCCAAGACGTCGGGCAGTCCTACGAGCCGGTCGAGGCGAAGTACGAGGGGAGCGAGCTCACCGTCGCGTTCAACTCCCAGTTCTTGCTCGACGGCCTCGAGGCCGCCGGGTCGCCCGAGATCGCCATCGAGACCGTCGACCCGTTGAAACCCGCGGTCCTGCGGGGCAGCGACAGCGCGGACTTCTTGTACCTCTTGATGCCGGTTCGGATTGCCTGAAGCCGGCGCCGCCAGGCGCGGCGCACCCGCGCGCCAGGTCGCCCGACAGGATCGTTGAGTGCACCTGGCCACGCTCGAGCTCACCGAGTTCCGCTGCTACCCATCGGTTCGGCTCGAGTTCCCACCGGGGGTGATCCTGGTGACCGGCGCGAACGGTCAGGGCAAGACCAGCCTGTTGGAGGCCATTGCCTGGCCGGCGCTCGGCCGATCCTTTCGAGGGGTGCCCGACCACGCGCTCATTCGTACCGGCGCGGACAGCGCGGTGCTGCGCGCCGCGGTGGTCGACAACGAGACGACCCGACGCGCCGACGTGGAGCTGCGGCGCGTCGGCCGAAACCGGATTCTGTTGAACGGCCACCCGACGCCGCGCGCCCGCGACCTGTTCGGCACGCTCCGAGTCACGGTCTTCGCGCCCGACGACCTGCAGCTCGTGAAGGGTGGGCCCGCCGAACGCCGCGTGTACCTCGACGACCTGTTGACCGCATCAGTTCCCCGGTACGCGGGTGTGCGCGCCGACGTCGACCGGGTCCTGCGCCACCGCAACGCCCTCCTCCGGGGCGGTGTCCGCGACCAAGAGGCGCGGGACACCCTCACCGTCTTTGATGACCAGCTGGTCCAGGCCGGTGGTGAGCTGATCCGCGGCCGACTTCGTCTCGTGGCGCGCCTCGAGCCCGCGGTCG
>DAIMHT010000417.1:0-1802 GCA_036723155.1 Actinomycetota bacterium | reverse complement strand
TCGAGGTGTACAGCCGCGCCTTCGAGCGGTCGGGCCTGGTCATCACCGCGCTCCGGGAACCGGTTCCGACGCCGGAGATGGTTGACCGGTTCCCCGAGCTGGCGCCCTCGCGACGCCTCACGAGCTATCTCTACGTTCGGGCCCGCCACTCCCCCTGACCGGCGCAGAACGGCCCCTCCGCGCTCCGGTGGCAGGAATCGTCAGGAAATTGACATTGCTGCCGCCACGGTCGCGGCGGATGATGCGGCCATGCCTTGCCCTGCCCGCTCCGTCGTCGTGGTGGCGTTCGACGACTGCCAGCTGCTGGACCTCGCCGGTCCGATCGAGGTCCTCCGAAGCGCGACCCGACTCGGAGCTGATCCCGCCTACGAGATCCGGGTGGTGACACCCGACGGGGAGCCGGTCCGCTCGGAGAGCGGGGTGCAGCTCGCGGCCGACGGATCCCTCACCGCGCTGGCGGCATCGGGTGAGCACCTCGACACGCTCGTCGTCGTCGGAGGCCACGGAACCCGGCTCGCCCGCCGGAACACGACGTTCGTCGCCGACCTCAGCACCGTCGCGAGGAACACCACGCGCGTCACGTCCGTGTGCACCGGTGCGTGGCTGCTCGCGGCCGCCGGCCTGCTCGACGGGTACGCCGCGACGACCCACTGGTCCTCGTGTGATGACCTCGCGGCGCAGCACCCCGACGTCGTGGTGCACCCGGACCGCATCTTTGTCCGGGACCGGGACCGTTGGACCTCGGCGGGTGTCACCGCCGGCATCGACCTGTTCCTCGCCATCGTCGAGCATGATCACGGACCCGATCTCGCCCACGAGATCGCGCGGTGGCTCGTCGTGTTCGCGCGCCGTCCCGGCGGGCAATCGCAGTTCAGCGCCCAGCTGCGAGCCAAGCCGGCCGCGACCGCATCGATCGCCGAGCTCCAACGCTGGCTCACCGACCATCTCGACGAGAACCTGGCCGTCGAGGTCCTGGCCCAGCACGCGTCGATGAGCCCGCGGACCTTCGCCAGGTTCTTCGTGCGCGAGACCGGCCTGACGCCCGCCGCCTACGTCGAGGAGCTACGCGTCGAGGCGGCGCAGCGTCTGCTGGAGACGAGTGACCTGACCGTCGGCGCGGTGGCCAGCCGCGTCGGCATGAAGCACCCCGAGATCCTCCACCGCGCCTTTCGGCGACGAGTGGGCACCACCCCCGACCGGTACCGGCAGCACTTCAGCCGGCGCGCGTCCTGACCTGAGGAGACCCTTCGTGCAGATCGCCATCGGCCTCTACCCCGGCTTCACGGCCCTCGACGCCATCGGACCGTACGCGGTGTTCACCAACCTGCCCGACGCGACGGTCGTCGTGTGCGCCGAGCGGACGGGCCGGCTCTCGGATGAGAGCGACCTGTTGCACTTCGACATCGAGCACCGCTTCGAGGACGTCCCGGCTCCGGACCTGCTGCTCGTCCCGGGTGGCCTCGTCACCCGAAGGATCGCCGCGGAGGGAGGCCCGATCATCGAGTGGATCCGCGCCGCGCACCCCACGACGACGTACACGACGTCGGTCTGCACCGGTGCGTTGCTGCTCGGCTCGGCCGGTGTGCTCGCCGGACGGCGGGCCACCACCCACTGGATGGCCTACGACCACCTCCGCGGGTACGGGGCCGAACCGACCGAGCAGCGTGTCGTGACCGACGGCCGGGTCGTCACCGCTGCCGGGGTGTCCGCGGGAATCGATCTGGCGCTCACCCTGGCGGACCGGCTCCACGGTCCCGAGACGGCCCAGGCCATCCAGCTCGGGATCGAGTACGACCCCCAGC
>DAIMHT010000416.1:0-1803 GCA_036723155.1 Actinomycetota bacterium | reverse complement strand
CGGCGCGTTGCGCGGCTTGGGTGTTGG
The DNA here is from genome assembly GCA_036723155.1 of Actinomycetota bacterium. Taxonomy (GTDB): domain Bacteria; phylum Actinomycetota; class Acidimicrobiia; order IMCC26256; family PALSA-555; genus PALSA-555. Next base: position 1,776 of record DAIMHT010000416.1, on the reverse strand, counting down.
GGAGGGTGGAGAAGTCTCCCCCGGGGAGCGCGGCGGTCAGCGCGCTGAGGTAGGCGTCTTCGAGGATGTAGGTGTGCGCGTACGGCGCATGGAGGCGAGCCAAGGTGGGGTTCGACGGCGTCAGGGCGTTGACCTGGACGGTGTACTCAGCGAAGCGTCGCTCGAGGGCGTCCATCGCTGCGGCGGCCTGGTCTCCTGTCGTCTGGTGGTCGCGGAACGAGGTGAGGATCGGGTCAGCACCTTCGAGGAGGTCGTTGACACCGAGGCGGATGGGTTCGACCGCTCGGACATAGGAGCGGAGCGACCCGCCCGAGACGGGGGCGGTGGTCGTCGCCGCCGCGCTCGAGGCCAACGCGGCGAGCGCCGTGACGACGACCAACAGGCGGTGCATGGCCCGAGTCTGCTCCGGTCGGGCTCCTCAGGGCGGGCGGGCACGCGCCGGCAGAGCAGGTCGCCATCGGTGCCGTCTCGGCGACGTCACCACCGGTCCGGCGATACTGCTGGTAGTGACCGCGACGCCACGCATCCGGTTCGGGCTTCAAGTGGTGAACATCGAGTCGCGGTCGACGCTGGCCGATCTGGCCCGTCGGGCCGAGCGGGTGGGTTTCGACACGCTGCTCGTCGCCGACCACGTCGGCCTGCCGGACCCGTTCGTCGTGCTGCAGGCCGCGGCGGACGCGACGACGACGCTGCGGATCGGCACGTACGTGCTCAACAACGACTTCCACGACCCGGTGCTCCTCGCACGCGCCGCGGCGACCCTCGACGTGCTGAGCGACGGCCGGTTCGAGCTCGGGCTCGGGGCGGGCCACGCCCAACCGGAGTACGAGGCGCGCGGCGTCCCGTTCGACCCGGCGGCGCGGCGCGTCGCGCGCCTCGCCGAGGCGGTGCCGCTCCTGCGGCGGCTGCTCGACGGCGAGTCGGTGACGTCCGACGGAGTCTTCTACCGGCTGCAGGACGCGACGTGCTCGCCCCGCCCTCGTCAGGCCCGGGTCCCGATCGTGGTCGGCGGCAACGGCGTCGGCGTGCTGCGACTGGGCGCTCGGGAGGCCGACGGGGTCGGGCTCACCGGGCTGGGCCCGACCCTGCCTGACGGGGCGCGCCACGAAGCCGAATGGTCGACGGCGTCGCTCGAGGGTCGGCTGCGGATCATTGCGGCCACGGTCGAGTCGCGCCCCCAGCCGGAGCACAGCGCGCTGGTGCAGGTGGTGGCGATCACCGATGACCGGCCGGGGGCGGCACGGCGAGTCGCGGCGCGGGTCCCGGGCCTGACCGAAGCGGACGCCCTCGAGACCCCCTTTCTGCTGCTCGGGTCGGTGGCACAGATCGTCGAACAGATCGAGGCGGCCCGCCAGCGCTGGGGCTTCGGGTATTTCGTGACGCGCGCCGACTCCGTCGAGGCCATGGGGGACGTCATCGCCGGCGTGCGGGCCCGCGGCGATCCCGATTCGTGACTGCGCCGTCGATGGTCCCAGACTCCTCGCTTTGGGTCCCCTCCCTTCCGATCGGGGGCGTGCGGGAGAGGCCCAGAAGGATGTGGCTCGAGTGTCGAATCGGCTGGCCGTGATTCGTGGACAGAGTGAGGGCTCGGCACGGTGTCGGCCCGTCATGAGAGGAGCGATCCCATGAAGCAGTACCTGCTGGCCGTGCACGCTGCCGAGGCGACACCACCGGAACAGGCGGAACAGGCGTACCAGGATGTCAACGCGTTCAACGCCGAGCTCCAGGAGCAGGGCGCCTGGGTGTTCGCCGGCGGCCTCTACCCTCCGGACACCG
>DAIMHT010000415.1:0-1803 GCA_036723155.1 Actinomycetota bacterium | reverse complement strand
TCCAGGCATGGCCGAGGAAGTCCTCACCGCCGAACCCCGAGCCGAACGCGGCTCCCGCCCCGCGGGGCGTCTTCGGCGTGCCGGCCTGGTCCCCGCCGTGGTCTACGGCCTCGGTGGCGACACCGTCACCGTCACGGTCCCGTCCCGGGAGCTGACCCACATTCTCGCCCACGGGGCGAACACCTTGATCCGCCTCCACCTGGGCGGTGATGACCAGCTCACCCTCGCCCGGCAGGTGCAGCGTCACCCCACCCGCGGCGACCTGGTGCACCTCGACTTCATCCGGGTCCGCACCGACGTCGCGGTCAGCGCCGAAGTCGCGCTCCACCTCATCGGCGAGCCCGAAGGGGTCCGCAACGGCGGGCTCCTCGAGCAGCTCGTGTTCGGTCTCCCCATCGAGGCCATGCCCCAGAACATCCCGGGCTCGCTCGAACTCGAGGTCGGCCACCTCGACATCGGTGACCAGATCCACCTCGACGCGATCACCCTGCCCCCCGGGGTGACCGCCACCATCGAACTCGACACGCTCATCGCGCAGGTCGTCGCGCCGAGGGTCGCCGAGGTCGAGGAAGTCGCCGAGGTCGAAGGCGAAGAGGGCGAAGCCGTCGAGGGCGAAGCCGCCGAAGGGGCACCCGCCGCCGAAACGTCGAGCGGCGACGAGGCCGGCGGGGAGTAGCTCGTGCTGCGGCGGCGGGGCTCACCGCCGGCGCGCACCGGGACGCCCGCCGACCTGCTCGTGGTCGGGCTCGGCAACCCCGGCGCCGAATACGCCCACACCCGCCACAACGTCGGCGTCGACGTCGTCGAGATCCTCGCGGCGCGACACGGCGCCAAGCTGCGGTCGGGCAAGGAACGCGCCCTCGTCGACGAGGTCCGACTCGGCGACCGCCGCGTCGCGCTCGCGGTCCCCCAGCAGTGGATGAACGACTCCGGCGACGCGGTCCGCCGTCTCGTCCGCCGCTACGGCGTCACGCCCGAGCAGCTCGTCGTGGTCCACGACGAGCTCGACCTCCCCGTCGCGGCGCTGCGGGTGAAGTCAGGTGGTGGTCTCGCCGGCCACCACGGGCTCCGGTCGGTGAGGGACCACCTGCACAGCGACGCCTTCGGACGGGTCCGCATCGGTGTCGACAAGCCGGGCTCGAAGGACCGGGGGGCGGACCACGTCCTGTCCCGGTTCTCGAAGCGTGAACGCGGCGAGATCGACGTGACGCTCCAAGAGGCGGCCGACGCCGTCGAGGTCATCGCCGGCGAAGGCATCGACGCGGCCATGAACCGCTTCAACCGGCCCGGTTCGACCAGCGACACCTGAGCCCGGGCGGCGGTGCCGGGCGGTCGGAGCCGTCGGTAGTCTCGGACCGGTTCCGGGGGTGCGCCTGCGCTCCCGGCGCCGTCGCGCGCCATGACCGACACCCCACCGCCGCTCGCCGGCCTCGCCCCCCTCCTCGCGGCCGATGACACCGTCCGCGCCGTCGTCGCGCGCGCCCCGACGGCTGCGGTCCCAGCCGCGGCGCGGGCCATCTTCGTCGCCGCCCTCGCCGGCGTCACGACCCGACGGCCGATCCTGGTCGCCACACCCACCGACGTCGACGCCGACCGCCTCGCCCACGACCTCGCCTGCTTCCTCCCGGCCGGGACCGTGGAGTGGTTCCCGGCGTGGGAGACCCTGCCGTTCGAGCGGGTGTCGCCGTCCCTCGAGACAATGGGTCGCCGCCTGCGGGTCCTGTGGCGGCTCCGCCACGGCGGCGACGCGACCCCGACGGTCGTCGTCGCCCCGGTGCGGGCCCTGGTGCAGCGCCTCGGCCC
>DAIMHT010000414.1:0-1808 GCA_036723155.1 Actinomycetota bacterium | reverse complement strand
TCTGGCCGACGCTCGCGACACCCGAACAGGCTTCCGAGCACTGGGCCCCGTTCGTGTACGGGCAGCTCAACGGCCATCAGGCCATCTACGCCGGGGACCCCGCGTTGCGCCACCAGACCCGACGGTTCGGCGTCGTCCACTTCGATGACGGGACCGGGATCTTCGACGAGGCGTACAGCAACTTCAAGAAGATCCTCGGCAAGCACCGGACCACGATCGTCTCCGACAACAAGTACCAGCTGGACCTGACCGCAGCCCAGGAGAACGCCCGCAACATCATCGCCTCGTTGAAGCGGGCTCACGTGACGAGCGTGATCATGGCGACCGATCCGATCACACCCTCGTTCCTGACCAAAGAGGCGACCGCGCAGGGATACTTCCCCGAGTGGGTGCTGCTCGGCTACGCCTACAGCGACACCGCGGTCTTCGGCCGCACGTACGACCAACGCCAGTGGGCGCACGCGTTCGGCGTGACCCTGCTCCCCACCCGGACCGCCGACTCGGTCGACGAGTTCGCCACGATCCTGCGGTGGCAGTCGGGACACGGGCCGGAAGCGAAGACGTTCCGAGTCCTCGTCCAGGCACCGCTGATCTTCTTCACCGGCCTCCACCTGGCCGGCCCCAACCTGACCGCGCAGACGTTCCGCGACGGGCTCTTCCGATATCCCTCCGATCGGCCCCTCATCCCGACCGCGTTGCACACCTCGTGGGGCCGCCACGGCATCTGGCCGGGCACGGACTACACGTGGGGCGACGACGCCTCGATCGTGTGGTGGGACCCGAACATCTCCGGACCCGACGAGGTCGGCACCCAGGGTCGGGGGCTGTTCCGGTACGCGCTCGCCGGACGCCGCTACCTGCCGGGCCACCTCGCCACCAACGTCGGCCTGTTCGACACCGCGCACTCGGCCACCGTCGATACCGTCCTGCCCCCCGAGGCGCGCACCAAGAGCTACCCGTCGCCCGCGACGTCCTCCACCCCGACGTCCAAGCCCTGAGCCCCAACCGGTGCGGTTCGGATCACCCGGGCCGGATTCCCGACCGCGACGCTGAAGTCGGGGAGCTCCCCGGTCACGACCGAGCCCGCGCCGACCACCACGTGACGCCCGATGCAGGATCCGGGCAGCACGATCGTCCCGTGCCCGAGCCAGGACCCGGCGCCGATGCGCACCGGTCGCGGGTCCCCAAACTGTCGTCCGATCGGCGTGTCCGGATCCTCGTAGCCATGACTGGCGTCGGTGATGTAGACGTTGTGACCGGTGAACACGTCGTCACCGATCTCGATGGCCTCGTGTCCGACGATCCCGGTGCCCTTCCCGATCAAGCATCGATCCCCGATCGTGACCACCGAGCGATCGCCGAGCTCATGCGCCGGCGAGACCCCGGCGGACAAGCTGACGTACGGGCCGATGACGGTGCCCGCCCCCACCGTGATGTAGCGCTCACCGAAGAGCGCGACGACCGGGAAGCAGATCGCGCTCCCGTCGCCAAACGACCGGAACCGGGCGGCGCGACGGCTCGCGGGTCGGATCGCCCCCCAGTCGGTCAACGCCATCCACGCCTCGCCGAGCACGTCACCGACGACCCGGCGGACGGGCTCGGGGAACCTCATCGGCGCCAGCCGCTGCCGTAACGGTCGCCGCGGGCCGCGGCCCGGAACCGTCGGAACATCGTCGCGACTACAACGACCGCTCCGATCAGCACCACCAGCACCAACGCCACCAGGACCGGCGGCCACGTCGGGTCCATGCGATCGCGCACCGACGTCGCCGCGAACACCATCACCCCTCCGCCCGGTGCCATGAGCC
>DAIMHT010000413.1:0-1812 GCA_036723155.1 Actinomycetota bacterium | reverse complement strand
TCGCGCATGTCGAGGCCGGGGGCCGCTGGGACTATCGACGCGACCCGCCACCGGGACGCCCCGACGACGATCCCGTCACCGCCGGGTTGCGGTCACTCGGTGGGTTCTGGCGGGAACGCTGGTGGCGCAGCGTGAGCGAGATCGTCGAGGCCGTCGTCCGGGAACGTCACTTCCTCGAGCTCGCCGCCCGCCACCGCCGTCCCCGCGACCACTGGCGACGGATCCGGTTCCTCCTCGACCAGGCTCGAGGCTGGGAGGACGCCGGCGAGACCAGCCTGCGTCGCTTCGTCGAGTGGGCGCAGCGCCAGGCCGACGAGGGCGCTCGGGTCAACGAGTCCGTCGCCCCCGAGCCCGATGATCCGGCCGTTCGAATCCTCACCGTGCACGGCGCGAAAGGGCTCGAGTTCCCGATCGTGATCCTCGCCGGCCTGAACACGATCCCGCCCACCCACCTCCCCGAGGTCCTGTGGACCGCCGACGGCCCCGAGGTCCGCGTCGGCGCCGCGACCCGCGGGACGCTGGTCCAGACCCCGGGGTACACCGACGCCCAGGAGGAGGACCGTCGCCACGAGGAGGCGGAGCGGCTTCGGCTCCTCTACGTCGCGATGACGCGGGCCAGAGACCACCTGGTCGTCAGCCTCCATCACCGCGCGAAGCGGAAATCGCATGCGGCGAGCCTGGCCCCGCGTTTCGACGCGGTCGACCACGAAGCGCTCGTCCCGCAAGACCCGACCGGGCCAGCCGAGCCGGCGGCGCCCGGGCCGGTGCCGGGCAGCGCCGACCCCGATGCCCGCGACGCATGGATCGCCGCCCGCGCCGCGCTGGTCGCGCGGGCGGGGGCACCGGTGTCGATCGCGGCGACGACGCTGGCGGGTGACCCGGAGTCGGCTGACAGCCGCGCGCGGGAGGACGACGACGATGCGGAGCCGCGGCCGCCGTGGCAGCGGGGGCGGGCCGGCACCGCGCTCGGCCGGGCCGTGCACGCGGTCCTGCAGACCGTCGACCTCACCACCGGCGCCGGGCTCGCTGCCACGGCACGAGCCCAGGCGCTCGCCGAGGGTGTCGCCGGCCGGCAGCGGGAGGTTCGCAACCTCGCCGCGAGCGTGCTCGCGTCGCCGATCGTGCGCACCGCGGTCGCAGCCGGTTGGGACCATTGGCGGGAGGTCCCGGTCGCCGCGGAAGTGGACGGAATCCTCCTCGAGGGTTTCGTCGACCTCTTGCTCCGCGCTCCCGACGGGCTGATCGTCGTCGACTACAAGACCGACCGGGCCCCGACCGGAGTTCAGCTCGACGCCGCCGTGGAGCGCTACTCCCGGCAGGCGGCGGCGTACGCACTGGCCTTGGAGACCACGTTGCACGAGCCGGTCACGCGGTGCGTGTTCGTCTTCGCTCGCGAGCCCGAAGCCGTCGAGCGTGACGTCGCCGATCTGGCCACTTCGATCAGTGACGTGCGACGACTCCTGCGCCAGGAGACCGTCTCGGTCTGATCGTGGACGCGCGGCGTGACACCGACGTTCACGTTACGGGAGTTGCGGCGCGGCACCCCGGGCACCGCACGGTGAACGGGGTGTCAGACGACGCGTACGCCGCGGGCTTCGTCGCCCTTGCGGCCCGGTCCGATCTCGAACTCGACCTTCTGGCCCTCTTGGAGGGTCTTGTACCCCTCACCCTCGATCTGGGAGAAGTGGACGAAGACGTCGTCGCCGTCCTCACGCGAGATGAACCCGTAACCCTTTTCCGCATTGAAGAACTTCACGGTGCCGTTGACCACTCGATCAACTCCTTGTCTCTTGCAGTTGACCAACTGATCAA
>DAIMHT010000412.1:0-1819 GCA_036723155.1 Actinomycetota bacterium | reverse complement strand
GCTGGTGGGCGCGGGTGATGCTCGCTTGCAGCGAGCTGTCGACGAGACGTTCGGCTCCGAGGGTCCGGGACCGCCAGGCCACGACCCCAGTACCGAGCGCGGGCACGGCCAGCGGCGCGAGCCAGGCCATCCGCATCCACTCCGCGAAGCCCGGCCGCGGGTGCGGGACGGCCGGGTTCACCATCACCAAGCCGGTCACCGCTTCGGGATGGGCGGCGGCGACGCCGATGCCGATCGTCGCGCCCATCGAGTTCCCGACGAGCAGCGCCGGTCCGTACTCCTCTTTGAGCAGCGCGCGCAGGACCCGTCGTTGGGTCTCGAGGCTCGCGGTTCGTCCCGGCGCGCGGGTCCGTCCGAACCCGACGAAGTCGAAGGCGATGACGGTGGCGCGAAGACGGTCGGCAAGGGGCGCGGCGATCGGCTCCCAGGACACGGTGTGCGCGCCCAGCCCGTGGAGGAGGAGCACCCGCCGGCCCGGCAGCGCGTCCGGTGATGACCATTCGACGGTGTGAACCCGGACGCCGTCCGCGGTCACGTAGCGGGTCGTCCCGGGCGTGGTCTCCCGAGAGGAGGCGTTCGGCATGACAGGCGAGACTACGCGTACGATCACCGACGGTGACCGATCGGGGTCTCGCCGACCGGCCGGAGACGTGGACCCTCGAGTTCGCCCGACCTGACGGGACCGGCGGCTTCGCGCGTCTGAGCCGCCGCGCGAGCCAGGCGTCGTACTGGGCGGCGGTGGTGTCCCCGACCCTCGGGTTGGTCGTGGTGCATGACGACGGGCTCACCGCGCCCCGCCATCCCCGGCTCCTGGTGGTCCGCGGTGACGGCCTGTGGGCCGAGCTGGTCGAGGAGACCCGCGGGGAACACTGGACGGTCGGTCTCGAGGCGTTCGGCGTCCGTCTCGACGATCCACTCGACGCCGAGCGGGGTGAACGGGGCGAGCGGCTCCCGCTCGGGCTCGACGTGGAATGGGAAACGGGCATCGGAGCGTACGGAGCGGTGCACGGCGACCTGCTCGTCGCCCGGGACCGCCTGGTGTTCGACGGCACCGGCCGGTTCGCGCACGAATCGATCGACGATGGACCGTTGCTGCACGAGTCGCGATGGCTGTCGTGGCAGAGCCGACCCGACGACGGGCACACCGCCCGTGACGGCGACGTGCTCATCGACCTCGACGATCGGGGGCTCCCGGCCGCGGCCCGAGTCGGCCCGCTCGTCTTCATCGTGCAGGCGGTCGTCGTGTTGCCGACGGCGGGCCGACTCGTGCGCGCGCTCGTCGTCGGCGAGGCGGGATGCGGCTGGCTCGAATGGGGCCAGCCGCCAGGGGCAGTTCGCCGCGGCCGGGCGTGAACGGACAGGATGGGTGGATGTTCGAAGGGTCTGTGGTGGGGATCTTCGTCGCGCCAACGGCGGGTGCGCCGATGGAGGCCCGCGACGAGATCGACGCGATCGCGGGCACGGGTCTGGCCGGCGACCGGTATGCCGAGGTGGTCGGGACGTACTCCGGTCATCGGATCGCTGACCACCGGCGCGCGGTGACGCTCATCGAGCGCGAGGCGATCTTGGCGGTTCGTTCCGAGACCGGGCTCCCGCTGGACGAGGCCGAGACGCGGCGCAACGTCGTGACCGTCGGAGTGCCTCTCAACCATCTCGTGGAGCGGGAGTTCCGTGTCGGCCCGGTTCGGCTCCTCGGTGTGAACCTGTGCGAGCCCTGCGCGTACCTCGAGCGTGAGGTTCGTGACGGTCTTCGCGCCGCGTTGGTCCATCGCGGTGGTCTCCGGGCCGAGGTGCTCGACGGTGGACCGGTCCGTCTCGG
>DAIMHT010000411.1:0-1824 GCA_036723155.1 Actinomycetota bacterium | reverse complement strand
TGTCGAAGCCGTTCTCGTTCGTCGTGCTCCTCGCCCGGCTGCGGGCGTTGTTCCGCCGCGGCGCCCCACCCCGCCCGGCGGTGCTCGAGCTCGGTCCGCTGCGCCTCGACCCCGGGACCCGCCGCCTGACCCGCGAGGGTGACGAGATCCGTCTCACCACCCGCGAGTTCTCGGTGCTGGAGTACCTGATGCGCCGCGACGGGACGGTGGCGTCCAAGGCCGAGATCCTCGATCACGTGTGGGGGATCGACTTCGCCGGCGACCCGAACGTGGTGGAGGTCTACGTCGGCTATCTGCGCCGCAAGATCGACCAGCCGTACGGGACGCAGCTGATCCGCACCGTGCGGGGCGCGGGCTATCACCTCCAGAGCGCCGAGGACTGACGTGTCGATCCGCTCGTTCGCGAGTCGTCGCCTCGGATCGGTGCGCCTCCGCGTCACCCTCGGGGCCGCGGGCCTCGTCGCGGTCGGGCTCACCGCGGCGTCGTTCGCGTTGGTGCGCTCGGTGCACGACAACCTGGAGGGGGACATCCGCCGCACGAACCAGGCGCAGCTGGCGCTGGTCGCGCAGCAGCTGGCCCGGGGTCGCGACCCGAGCCAGCTGAACCTGCCCCTCGACCCGGGCGCGGGCGGGCCGCCCATCATCGAGCTGCGCGGACCGGACGGCCAGCGCGAGGACCTCAGTGCGCGTCGGCCTCCAGCGCTGCAGCCGGCGCCGCTCCCCGCAGGGCAGGCGGTGCGGGACCAGCAGACCATCGCGACCCAGCAGGGCCAGATCACGCTGGTCGCGCAACGTTCGCTCGGTGAGGTGAACCGCACCGTGGACAGCGTCACCGCGGCGCTGTTCTTGGGGGTCCCGGCGCTCGTCGCCGCGATCGCCGCGCTGGCCTGGTACTTGGCCGGCCGGGCGTTGCGGCCGGTCGAATCGATCCGGGCCGAGGCGGCCGCGATCACCGCGACGACGATGCACCGACGGGTCCCGGAGCCCGAGACGAGCGACGAGGTCGGTCGCCTGGCCCAGACCATGAACGCCATGCTCGATCGGCTGGAGGAGTCCTCGACGCGCCAGCGTCAGTTCATCTCCGACGCGTCCCATGAGCTGCGCAGCCCGGTGGCCGCGATCCGGGCCCAGCTTGAGGTCGCGTTGCGCCGGGGCGGCGAGGCCGACTGGCCCCAGGTGGCCCGCCGAGTCCTCGACGAGGATTCCCGGCTCGAGGTCGCGGTGGGAGAGCTCTTGGAGCTGGCCCGAATCGAGGAGGGCGCCGACATCGACGCGGTCGACGTCGACCTCGACGATGTGGTGCTGGAGGAGGCAACGAGGGTCCGGGCGGTCGCGATCGACACCTCCCAGGTGTCGGCCGGGCGCGTCGCCGGCGACGCCCGCCAGCTGGCCCGCCTCGTGCGGAACTTGCTCGACAACGCGGCGGCCCACGCCCGCAGCCGTGTCACCGTCGACGTGACCGCGACCGGGGACGAGGCGCGACTCGTGGTCGACGACGACGGCCCCGGGGTGCCACCCGAGGAGCGGGAACGGGTCTTCGAACGGTTCACGCGCCTCGACGAGGGCCGCGGCCGCGACGGCGGCGGCGCCGGGCTCGGGTTGGCGATGGTGCGCGCGATCGCGGAGCGTCACGGGGGCACGGTGGAGGTCGGCGACGCGCCGATCGGTGGCGCCCGGTTCGTGGTCCGCCTCCCCGCCGGGGGCGTCGCGCCGTAGGGTTCCGGCCCGCATGGCCGAGCTGACTGTCGTCACGTTCAACACCCACTACGGGCTGCGGTCGCTGCACGACCACGCGACGCCGTATGACCTCGGGGCCGTGCTCGG
>DAIMHT010000410.1:0-1825 GCA_036723155.1 Actinomycetota bacterium | reverse complement strand
CAGTCCCTGTCCCGGCTGCGCCCCGGTGAGCTCGCCGACCTGCTCGAGGAGCTGGGCCGACCCGAGCGGACCGAGCTCCTCGACCACCTCGGGCCCGACTCGGCCGCCGACGCGCTGGAAGAGATGGAAGCCGACGAGCTCCGCACGCTGCTGCGCGACCTGCCGAGGAAGCGGGCCGCGGAGCTGATCGGCGCGATGGAGCCCGACGAGGCCGCCGACGCGCTCCGGGACCTCGACCCCGACGAACTCGACGAGGTCCTCGCCGCGATGACCCCGGCGGTGGCGATGAAGCTCCGCCCGCTCCTCGCGTACCCGGAGCGCAGCGCCGGCGGGCTCATGACGACCCGGCTCGTCCTCGCGCACCGCCGCGACCGGGTCCGCGACGTCCGCGACCGGCTCGCGACCGCGACCGACGAGCGGGGCGACCTCGACGGTGTCGTCATCGTCGACGACGCCGGCCGCATCCTCGACGACCTCCGTCTCGTCGAGCTGCTCCTCGCCGATGTCGACGACATCTTCGAACAGCTCGTCGCGGCCTCGGAGCCGGTCACGGTCAACAGCGACGCCTCCCTCGAAGAGGTCGTCGAACGGCTCACCGAATCGCGTCGCACGTCGGTCATCGTCACCGACGACGATCACCACCCGATCGGCCGGATCCTCGCCGACGATGTCATCGACGCCCTCGTCCCCTCCCGCGGTCGCCCCCGCGTCCATGTCCGATTCCCATGATCCGCCCGTTCACCCGGATGACACCGCGACGGCGGGCCGCCTGGGTCCTCGCGGCCCTCGGTCCGGGCGTCATCGCCGCGAACGCCGGCAACGACGCCGGTGGGATCGCGACGTACGCGTCGTCGGGATCGCAGTTCGCGTACCGCATGTTGTTCTTGATGGTGCTCGTCACCATCGCCCTCGTCGTCGTCCAGGAGATGTCGGCCCGGCTCGGCGCGTACACCGGTGAGGGCCTGGTCTCGCTGATCCGGGAGCAGTTCTCCCTGCGGACCGCGACGTTCGCGGTCGTGTGCCTCGTCGTCGCCAATCTCGGGCTCGTCGTCTCGGAGTTCGCAGGGATCGGTGCCGCGTTCGAGATCTTCGGGGTGTCGCGCTACATCGCGGTGCCGTTGGCGGCGATCGGGATCTGGGCCGTGGTCATCTTCGGCTCGTACCGGTACGCGGAGCGGGTGTTCCTGCTGCTGTCGGTGGCGTTCCTCGCGTACCCGATCGCGGTGTTCCTCGGGAACCCCGACTGGGGCCAGGTGGCGACGAACACGCTGTGGCCCCACTTCCTCGCCAACCACGACTTCATCGTCCTCGCGGTGGCCCTGGTCGGCACCACGATCACCCCCTACATGCAGCTGTACCAGGCGGCGGCGGTCGTCGACCGGGGAATCGGGCCCGACGACTATCCGCGCGAGCGCATCGACAGTGTCGGGGGCGCGGTCTTCGCCAACGTGATCAGCATGTTCATCATCATCGCCACCGCGGCCGCGATCGGCGGCAGCGGCGCGCTCAGCTCCGCCGACCAGGCGGCCCGGGCACTCGAGCCGGTCGCGGGGGCGGGAGCGGCGATCCTGTTCGCGGTCGGGCTGCTCGGCGCGTCGGCCCTCGCCGCGGGCGTGGTGCCGCTCTCCACCGCGTACGCGCTCGCCGAAGCGGTCGGAGCGGAACGGTCGGTGTCGCGACGGTTCTCGGAAGCGCGGCTGTTCCTCGGACTGTTCACGGCCCAGGTCGCGCTCGGCGCCGCAGTGGCGCTGATCCCCGGGAACCTGATCAACCTGCTCATCAACACCCAGATCCTGAACGGGCTCATCACCCCGGTGATCCTGGT
>DAIMHT010000409.1:0-1836 GCA_036723155.1 Actinomycetota bacterium | reverse complement strand
TCGGCGACCGAGACGAGGTCGAGCTGGTTCGACAGGTCGACGACGGCGTCGACGATCGCGTCGTCGAAGGGATCCGACCCCAGCCCGGCGACGAAGACCTGGTCGATCTTCACCGAGTCAATGGGGAACTGCTTGAGGTGCACCAGCGGCGAGTACCCGGTCCCGAAGTCGGCGAGGGCGAGCTGGACCCCGAGCTCGTGCAGCTCGTTGAACAGCGCGCGGGCGGCTTCGACGTCCTGGAACAGGAGCCGTTCGGTGATCTCGAAGGACAGCAGGGCCGGCTCGAGGTCCGAGTCCAAGACGGTCTTGGCGATGTTCGTCGCCAGGTGAGGATCGGACAGCTCGGCCGCGGAAACGTTGACGCTGGTGACGAGGCGACCCCACTCCGGGTGCTCCTGATGCCATCGGGCCGCGGTGCGGCACACCTCGTCCCGGATCCATTCCCCGATGGGGCGCATGAGCCCCGATTCCTCGGCGACGCCGAGGAAGTCGGCCGGGGTGAGCAACCCTCGGGTCGGATGGTTCCAGCGCAGCAGCGACTGGAGACCGGTGACCGCTCCGGTCTGCAGCGACACGATCGGCTGGTAGTAGAGGAGCAGCCCGCCGTGCTCGAGCGCGTGGCGCAGCTCCCGTTCGGTGTCGAGCCGACCGACGACGTCCTCGCGGAGCTGCACGTCGAACAGCTCGGCCCGGTCACGACCCTTCTCCTTGGCTCGGTACATGGCGGCATCAGCGTCGCGAAGGAGCGCCTCGGGGGGACGGCCGTCCGCGACGGCGATCCCGATGCTGGCGGTGACGACGGTCTCGAACCCATCGAGGACGAAGGGCTCCCGGGCGATGCGCAGGAGCCGTTCCGCGAGCGCGTGGGCGGCCTCGACGCCGTCGAGCTGCTCGCACACGATGACGAACTCGTCGCCGCCGAACCGGGCCACGAGGTCGCCGGGCCGCAACACCTCATCGAGGCGCCGACCCATCTCGACGAGGAGCCGGTCACCGGCCTCATGGCCGAGGCTGTCGTTGAGGACCTTGAACCGGTCGAGGTCGAGGAACAGCACCGCGACGTCGGGCCCGCCTTGGCGTTCATGGCGACCGATGCGACGCAACCGGTCGAGGGCCTGCTCCCGGTTGGGGAGACCGGTGAGCGTGTCGTGAGATGCCTGATGGGACAGGCGGGCCTGGCTGCGGTCGCGCTCGACGGCGATGGCGGTGAGGCTTCCGGCCGCGTCGAGGAGGCGCTGGTCGCTCGGGTCCGGGTCGATCGCGTCTCGTCGCAGGACGATGACCGCGCCGAGATGCTTCCGTCGTCCGCCGGCGGCGTCGACGATCGGCCTGCCCCACCAGGAGCGAAACCCGTGCTCGACGAGCGTCGCGGCGGTCTCCCCCGGTCCGGCGGCGCGGATGTCGAGGCGGGCGACGGCGTCGGGAATTCCGGCGTCCTCGGCGTCCACCGCGATTCCGTCGAGCGCCGCGACCACGGGGGGCGGGACGTCCGGTGCCGCGGCCACCTGGAGGAGGAGCGTGTCCGGGTCCACGATCGTCAACACGGCGAGCCCGTCGGGGATCCACGTGTCCACGAGTCGGGCGATGGCGTCGAGTGACGATTGGAGCGGAGCCCCTCGGGCGACGGCCTCGAGGATCCGGGACTGCTCGGCGGCGATGAACTCGGCGCGACGACGATCGGTGATATCGCGGGCGTTGACGAGCACGCCCCCGATCGCGGGCTCATCGGTGAGCAGCATCGCGACCGATTCGAGCCAGCGCCATGACCCGTCCCGATGTCGGACCCGATGCTCGATCGGTGCCGGGATCCCGGTCACGAGCAGCTGCTCCGCGAAG
>DAIMHT010000408.1:0-1837 GCA_036723155.1 Actinomycetota bacterium | reverse complement strand
CCTCCGGACTTGATGACGTCCTTGGATCGGTCGGTGATCCGGACGTACCCGCGCGCGTCCATCGTCCCGATGTCGCCGGTCCGCAGCCAGCCATCGTCGAACTTGTCGGAGCTGGAATCGCGGTAATAGGCGCCGGTGACCCATGGTCCCCGGGCCTCGAGCTCCCCTACGGTCTCGTCGTCCCACGCGACCGGCCCGTCGTCGCCCATGATTCGAAGCTCGACCCCCGGTAGGGCCCGCCCGGCGCGGGTGCGCCATTCCATCGCGTCAGGGTCGTCCGGGTTGGCTCCCTTCGGCGCGCAGGCCACGGCGGCGACCGGGCTGGTCTCGGTCATGCCCCAGGCCTGCAGGATCTCGACACCGAACCGATCTCGGAACCCCTCCATCAGGGCCTGCGGCACCGCGGACCCACCACAGGGCACGAGCCGGAGCGACGAGAAGTCGACGGCGGCCGGGTTGCTGTCGGCGAAGCGAAGCAGGTCGGACCAGATGCTCGGGACGGCACCGGCGACGGTGGCGCGCTCGGCTGCGATGAGCCCGGCCAGCGGCTCCGCTTGCAGATAGCGGCCCGGCATCAGGAGATCCGCGCCCGTCATCCACGACGTGTAGGGCAGGCCCCACGCGTTGGCGTGGAACATCGGGACGACCGGCAGGACCCGATCGTGCTCGGTGATGCCGAGGCAACCAGCCGAGCACAGCGCAAGGGAGTGGAGGAACGCCGACCGGTGCGTGTACACGACTCCTTTCGGGTTGCCGGTCGTGCCGCTCGTGTAACACATCGCGGCCGCGGTCCGTTCGTCGATCTCGGGCCACGTGAAGGTGTTGCCGCCGTCCTCGAGGAGCTGCTCGTAGCGCATGATCTCGGCCTGCGGCGACGCTTCGGCGAGCGCCGCGTCGTCGCCGTCACCGACGACGATGTAGCGCTCCACCGTGGGGAGGTCCGCCGCGACCTTGGCGAGGAGCGGTATCAGGGAGTCGTCGACGATCACGACCCGGTCGTCCGCGTGCTCGACGATGTAGGTGAGCTGCTCGGGAAACAGCCTGATGTTGAGCGTGTGGAGGACCGCGCCCATCGTCGGTACGGCGAGATACGCCTCGAGGTGCTCCTGGGTGTTCCAACCGAACGTCGCGACCCGGTCGCCCGCGCCGACACCGAGGTTGGTCAGGCCGGCCGCGAGCCGAGTCGCTCGGTCAGCAACCTCGGTGAACGTCGCCGACCGCCGATGGTCGCCTTCGAGCGTGACCACAACGCTGTCGCCGTGGACCGTCGCGCCATGACGGAAGAGCATCCCGATCGTGAGCGGGAAGTCCTGCATCGTTCCAAGCATCCGCGTCCCCCTTGACCGTGCCGGTCACCGCTCATCCTGCCACCACCGGACGTGGCCCATCACCGCGGCGCGACCACCGCAACCAGCCCCCGAAGCTCGATTCGCGCCTACCGTGCCGCCCATGGCCGAACGAGGCATCGGCACCGTCCTCCAGTTCGGGCTGATCGCCGAGGGGCCCGGCGGGGGTGACGTGCCGGGACTGCTCGACCGGGTCGCGCACGCGATCCGGGAGCTCGGGGCCGTCGAAGTCGTCGACATCGTCTTCCGGCCGGGCCAGGACGGCACCGCCGCCGCGATGTCGGTGTACTTCGTACGATCCGACTGAGTGACGACCGGGCTCGAGCCCGGAGCACCACACCGGGCGTGCACCATCCCACACCACGGTTGAGTTCCGGCGACCGGCTCGCCGCCGCTCAGCGGTCCGTCGTGAGAACGAGCGCGGAGCCGTCCATGAGCGCGCCCGACGTCGCGACACAGACGTCGTGGGCGGCGACCTGTCGGGTACCGCC
>DAIMHT010000407.1:0-1842 GCA_036723155.1 Actinomycetota bacterium | reverse complement strand
TGCTCGGAGCGCCGCTCGCGGTGCTGGTGGCCCGGTCCTTCGACACGACCGGCGGAGCGAGCTTCGGCTTCTACGACGCGCTCGGGCACCTGCACGCGAACAGTGTCTTGTTCGTTCCGCCGGTCGACGCCATCCAGAACTCGCTCGTGTTCGCCGGGGAGGCGACCGTGATCGCGGTCGGGATCGGCGGGCTCGCCGCGGTGGCGGTGGCCCGCACCCGCCGCGGCCGGCTCCTCGATGGCGCGTTGGCCCTGCCCCTCGGGGTGTCGGCCGTCACCGTCGGGTTCGGGTTCCTGATCGCGCTCGACAAGGCCCCGGTCGACCTGCGGACCTCGTCGTTGCTGATCCCGATCGCGCAGGGGACGGTGGCCGTCCCGTTCGTGGTGCGCACGATCGTGCCCGTGCTCCGATCCATCGATCCCCGACTCCGCGAGGCGGCGACCACGCTCGGCGCGTCCCCGGCCCGGGTCTGGCGCGAAGTCGACGGGCCGATCGTGGCTCGGGCGGGTCTCGTCGCGGCCGGCTTCGCGTTCGCGATCTCCCTCGGGGAGTTCGGCGCCACCGTGTTCCTCGCCCGCCCGAACACCCAGACCCTTCCGGTCGTGATCTTCCGGCTGCTCGGGCAGCCGGGCGAGCTGAACTTCGGCGCCGCGATGGCGGCCAGCACGATCCTGATGGCGCTCACCGGGGCCGCGGTGCTGTTGATCGACCGGGTGCGGGTCGCCCGGGTGTTCTGATGCTCCGCGTCGAGGACCTCACCGTCCGGTTCGCGGACACGGTCGCGGTCGATCACGTCAGCCTCGAGGTCGGCGACGGGGAGGTCGTCGGCGTCCTGGGCCCGAGCGGAAGCGGCAAGTCCACGCTGCTGCGAGCGATCGCCGGCCTGGAGACGCCGGCCGGCGGCCGGATCTCGCGCGATGGCACCGACCTGCGCCGATTGGCGCCCCACCAGCGCGAGCTGGGGTTGATGTTCCAAGACCATCAGCTCTTCCCGCATCGCGACGTGCTCGGCAACACCAGCTTCGGGTTACGGATGCGGCACGTCCCCCGCCGGGACGCCGACGCGCGAGCCCGAGCCGTGCTCGACATGGTCGGGCTGGCCGGCTTCGAGCACCGATCGGTGGATGAGCTCTCGGGCGGTGAGCAGCAACGGGTGGCACTCGCCCGGGCGCTCGCACCCGAACCGCGGCTGCTCATGCTCGACGAGCCGCTCGGATCCCTCGACCGTCGTCTCCGGGAGCGACTCCTCGACGAGCTCCGCGACCTCTTCGGCCGTCTACACCTCTCGGTCTTGTTCGTGACGCACGATCACGACGAAGCGTTCGCGCTCGCGGAGCGGGTCGCGGTGATGCACGCCGGTCGACTGGAGCAGACCGGCTCCCCCCGGGAGGTGTGGACCCATCCCGCGACCGCGTTCGTCGCCCGCTTCGTCGGCTGGAATCTCACGACCGCGCTCGGCAGCGACATGGTGGCGATCCGACCCGACGCGCTCCATCTCGCACCGGACGGATCGCTGGTCGGCCACGTCACGGGACACTCGTTCCGCCGCGACCATCAGCGGCTCCGCGTCGCCCTCGACCAGAACGGCGACGTCCTCGATGTCACGATCCCGCACGACATCGCCCTCCCCGACGTCGGCACGGTCGTTCGCCTGACCGCCGACCCTGACGGCGTACGGGTGCTTCCTCCCTAGTGCTCCACGATCGCGCGGCACCCGCGGCCCGCCGGGTTCGACCGACTCGTGTCTCGGCGCGATGGTCCGCGGTCCGGTTCAGACTCAGGGCCCGAAGCCAATCTTCACCGAATCCCCACATCTCGGACAGGACTCCTCGACAGGCGCTC
>DAIMHT010000406.1:0-1844 GCA_036723155.1 Actinomycetota bacterium | reverse complement strand
CCGATCGCGCCCGTGGCTCCGGTGAGGAAGACCTTCATCGCAGTACCTCCTGCATCCAGCCCAGTCCCTTGACCAGCGCTTGGGGGGGTGCCGACGCCGCGACCATGCCCACGAGGTCGGCAATGGACGTGCCGCGCAGCTCCGCGCGCCACGCGTCGTCGGCGCGTTGCATGACGACATGGATCGAGCACGGGACCCGGTATTCGCGGGCCGGGAGACGGGCGGGACCGTGGCGGCGGATCTCGGTGCAGCGGAACGAGGGCTCGGCGCCGTCGACGGCCTCGACCACGTCGAGCACCGAGATGTCGGCCGCGGGTCGCGCCAGGCGGTAGCCGCCCCGGGCGCCCGCCACCGCGTCCAGGATCCGGGCCCGTGACAGCGCCTGGAGGTGCTTGGCGAGATACGGGGTGGGCACCCCGTGGTACTCGGCGAGCCGGCCGGCCGACAGGGTCGCCTCGGGGGGCAGCACCGCGGCGAGCGTCACGCAATGGAGGCCCCACTCGACGCCCTCGGTCATGCGCACTTCTCGGATACTAACTATCCGGGTTCCGGACCGCCAGGGCCAAGGTGGCGGCCCGACGACGGGTTCAGAGCCGGTCGACGAGGAGGCTCTGGAGGGACCGGCCGATGCGGCCGGTCTCGTCGTGGAGGGCGCTCTCGGCGACACCGACGCCGTGAGCCTCGGCGTAGGTGCGGGCCTCGAGCGCGACCCACTCGCCGACGGGATGGCGGTGCAGGTAGATGGTGAGGTCGGGGTTGATGAAGAGATATCGGCCCCGTTCGAGGGCCGTGCTGACCCCGTTGCCGAAGTCGGCGGCCGCCGCGACGCGTTGTAGCGGGGAGGGCTCCTCCCCCGCGACGACCGGGACCGCGAGCCGGAACCACAGCGTCGCCTCCCCCACGTCGGCGAACGACCCGGCCGCGGTGCGCAGCTCCATCGCCTTCCAGAACCCGATGTCCGTCTGCGGGAACCGGATCGCGTACGGCACGCTGTCGGCGGGCGGCGACACCGTCAACGGCGGACGCTCGGGGACCGGAAGCGCGAGCGTGTCGTCGGTGCGGAGCCGCAACGCAGTGGCGCGGGCAACCTCGTGGTCGTCGACGATCAGGCTCGCCTCGAGCCACTGGACCCTCTTTCCGGGCCGGAGGGTTCGGGTGCGAACCTCGAGCGGTGCGAGCGGCACCGGTCGCAGCAGCTCGACGGTGAGGCGGGTGACGAAGTGCGCGGGTCCGGGGTCGGCCCGCTCGAGCGCCCGGGCGAGCAGCGCCGCGGGGGCGCCACCGTGCTGCGCGTCGGGTGACCAGGGGCCCCGGGCCAGCATGGTGGGGACGGCGCGGTCACCGTCGAGGTGGAAGACTGCGTCGCTCATCGCTGGTGGAGCGTAGAAGGTGAGCCGCGTGCCCCAACACAGCCGGGACGAAGTCGAACGGGAGTTCCAGCGCTTCGTCGAGCGGGGCTCGGCCAACGACTGGAGCGCCTGGGCCGATCAGTTCACCGACGACGCCCTGTACGTCGAGCACGCCATGGGCACCTTCCGGGGACGGGAGGCGATCCGAGACTGGATCACGGTGACGATGGCGTCGGTCTCGGGCATGACCTTCCCGGTCGAGTGGCACGTCATCGACGGCGACCGGGTGATCATGTACTGCTGGAACGTGTTCGAGCCACTGGCCGGGATGACGGGCGACTACCGGTTCGCGGTCATCACCATCCTGGAGTACGCCGGCGACGGGAAGTGGGCGTCCGAGGAGGACATCTACAACGAGAAGGAAGCCGAGGCCGTCCTCGTCCGGTTCCTCGAGGACGCCGCCGCCGCCGGCCACGCCCCACCGACCGGTCCCGA
>DAIMHT010000405.1:0-1852 GCA_036723155.1 Actinomycetota bacterium | reverse complement strand
CGCGCAGGTTGCGGGCGATGAGGGCCTGATGGACCTCGTCGGCGCCGTCGACGAGTCGAGCCGACCGGGCGTGGCGCAGCATCCGCTCGAGCGGCGTGTCGGTCGAGTAGCCGAGCGCGCCGTGCACCTGCACCGCCCGGTCCACGACGCGCCACAAGGTGTTCGCGACGTGGTGCTTGGCGAAGCTCACTTCCTGGCGGAACGGGAGGCCGTGCTCGATCTTGTACGCGGCGTGGAGGACCATGAGCTTCGCCGCGTAGAGCTCCATGGCCGAGTCGGCCATCATCCACTGGATCGCCTGCTTCTCGGCCAGGGGTTCGCCGTGGAGCTGACGCTTCTCGGCCCGGTCCACGAGCATCTCGAGCGCGGTCTCGATCTGGCCGATCCAGCGCATGCAGTGCGCAAGCCGGGCCGGGCCGAGCCGGGCCTGGCCGAGCAGGTGACCGTTGCCGCGGCCGCCGAGCACGTTCGCGGCCGGGACGCGCAGGTCGGTGATTCGAATCTCGCAGTGGTTCCCGTGCCCCGCCATCGTCTCGACGTCGCGCACCACTTCCCAGCCCTCGGCCGGGAGGTCGACCAGGAACGCGGTGTTGCTCGCCTGCGGTGGGTCGGCGTCGGGATCGGTCTTGGCGATGAGGATCGCGAACCCGGCGCCCCGCGCCCCCGAGATGAACCACTTGTGGCCGTTGACGACCCAGTCGCCGGTCGCGTCGTCGAGCACCGCCATGGTGCGGATCCCGGTCGGGTCCGACCCCGCGACTTCGGGCTCGGTCATCGCGAAGCAGGACCGGACCCGGCCCTCGACCGAGGGCCGCAGGTAGCGCTCCTGCTGGTCGGGGTTCCCGTGGTGGAGCAGCGTGTGCTGGTTGCCCTCATCGGGGGCTTGCGCGTTCAGCACGAAGGGGCCGAAGTTGGTGCGGGCCGCCTCGGCGGACACGAACGCCATCGCGGTGATGCCGAGCCCGAGGCCTCCCCACTCCTTCGGCATGTGGGGGAGCCACACCCCCCACTCCTTCGCCTTCTGGCGCAGGTCGATGATCATCCCGACGACCTCGCGACGGTCAGGCTCGCCGCCGGGGGCGTTGGCGTACAGCTTCTCCTCCGCCGGTCTCACCTCGGCGTCCATGAACTCGCGGATCCGGAGGCGGACCGCCTCGACGTCGGCGGGGAGGGTGAAGTCGATCGACATGACGGCGAGTGTCGTGGGGTCACGGCTCCCGGTCAAGCCGACCGGCCGTCCACCCGGCGTACGCTGCGCCGGTGCGAGGGGTCGTCGCCCGCCGTCATCACCTCGTCGTCGAGGACCTTCCCGAGCCGACCCCCGGGGCCGGTGAAGCCCTCGTGGCGCTCCGAGCCTGTGGGATCTGTGGCTCCGACCTCCACACCCTCGCCCACCCCGAGATGCTCCCCGAGGTCGCGGTCGCGGTCGGCGTCGAGCCCACGTTCGACCCCGACGGTGACTACTACCTCGGCCACGAGTGGGTCGGCGAGGTGCTCGACCTCGGCCCCGACACCGGGGATTCCCCCGTCAAGCCCGGCGACCCGGTCGTGTCGATGCCGTACCTGCTGCGGGTGCCAGAGCTCGTCCCGCTCGGATTCTCCAACGACCACTACGCCGGCTACTGCGAACGCTTCTTGCTGACCGCGGCGCTGTGCCACCGGGTGCCGAACGGCCTCGACGTCCGCCGCGCCGCGCTCACCGAGCCGATGGCCGTCGGTCTCCACGCCGTCAACAAAGCCGCCCTCGCCCCCGGCGACACCGCCCTCGTCGTCGGCTGCGGCCCCATCGGGCTCGCCCTCATCGCCTGGCTCCGCACCCGCGGGGTCGAGCCCATCGTCGCCTGCGACTACT
>DAIMHT010000404.1:0-1853 GCA_036723155.1 Actinomycetota bacterium | reverse complement strand
GGGGTGCGGTGCTTGGCCAGGCGTTCGGCTCCGCCCATCGCGCGCGCTGCGGCCTGGCGGGCGGCGAGGTCATCGAGCAGCGGCTGCCATTCGTTCACGACGACACCACCGCCTCCGCATGCTCGTCGGGAGTCCCGAAGACGGTGTCGAGCACCCAGGCGCGCTTGAGGTACAGGTGGACGTCGACATCCCAGGTGAACCCAATTCCCCCGTGCACCTGGAGCGATCCCTTCGCGTTCTGCAGCGCGGCTTCGCCGGCGATGAGCTTCGCGCTGCTCACGGCGCGGACCGGGTCGCCGGTCGTCGGGTCGTCGAAGGTGCACGCGGCGGCGTCGACCGCAGCTCGCGCGACCTCGGCCCGGACCGCCATGTCGGCGAGAAGGTGTTTCACGGCCTGGAACGATCCGATGGGGCGGGCGAACTGGTGCCGTTCGAGCGCGTAGGCGCCGGCCCGATCCACGCAGGCCTGCGCCATCCCGACTTGGTACGACGCGGTGAGCAGCGCCCCGCCGAGCCGCCACGTCCGCGCCAGCTCGGCGTCACCGATCCGCTCACCGTCCGGCAGGACCTCGACGCGGCTGACCGGCGTGAGCGGGTCGAGCGGCCAATCGAGGACGGTGAGGGCCCCGAGCGCGTCCGGTGCCACCACCGTGACGCCGTCGTTGTCGATCACCGCCAGTCCGTCGATCGCGTCGGGATGCTCGACCAGGATCGGCGCGCCGGGTGCGGGTCGTTCGAGGCCACCGACCACGCCGTCGAGGAGCCCGTGCGCGAGATGCGACCAGGCGAGCGGACCCGGGACCAGCACCCGCCCGAGCTCCTGGAACGTGATGGCGACGTCGGGCCACCCGAACCCGTCGGCCCGCAGGGAGAAGACGCCCGCATCGGCGAGCTCGGTGAACACGCTGCGGTCGAAGCCCGTTCGGACCCGCGCCATGTCAAACCGGCCCTCGCAGAGCCGTCGCACACCGTCGCGGAGCGCGACCTGGTCGTCGGACAGGTCGAAGTTCACGGTGACCAACCCGGCCGGGCTCGTGCCGCCTGGTGATCTCGGGGGGGGCGGGTCACGCCCATGCCTTCTCCTTCGGCAGCCCGAGCAGCCGCTCCCCGATGATGTTGCGCTGGATCTGGGAGGTGCCCGCGGCGATCGGGATCGACAGGGTGCGGAGCCGTTCCTCCACGCGGTAGTCGTGAACATCGAGCGCGCCGCGCCCGAGCACTCGCATCGAGAGCTCACCGAGCCGATCCCGGGCCTCGGAGTACGCGAGCTTGAACATGAGCGCCCCGGGTCCGGGCGTGCCGTGCCCGGCTTGGGTCACGTTTCGTTGCGTCAGCGCCCACAGGGCGTCGAGCGCGGCGAGCACGTGGCCGAGCTCTCGGCGTTCCGCCGGGTCGACGACGATGGGGCGCAGCTCCTCGGCGAGCCGCCGGGCGTCGACCATCTCGCTCACGAATGCGGTTCCCCGCTCGAAGGACAGGGTGACGTTCGTGACTCGCCAGCCGTCGTTTTCGGCTCCGACCCGGTTGGTGACGGGGACGCGCACCTCGTCGAGGAACACCTCGCAGAACTCCGACGATCCGAGCAGGGTCTCGATGGGGCGGACGTCGATGCCGGGCGTGTCCATCGGGAGGATGAGCCACGTGATCCCCCGGTGCTTCGACGCGTCCGGGTCGGTGCGAACGAGCAGCTCTCCGAACTCGCCGACGTGGCCGAACGAGCACCAGATCTTCTGTCCGGTCACGACGTAGTCGTCGCCGTCGCGTACGGCGCGGGTGCGGAGACCGGCGAGGTCGGAGCCGGCCTCGGGCTCTGAGAAGCACTGGCACCAGACCTCGTCGCCGCGCAGGATCCG
>DAIMHT010000403.1:0-1861 GCA_036723155.1 Actinomycetota bacterium | reverse complement strand
GCGGGCCATGAGGTCATAGAGCTGCTGCACGCTGGTCTCGGAGCCCGTCCCGATGTTGACCGTGAGGCCGCCAGCCTTCTCCGTGGCCCGCACGAACGCGTCGGCGACATCGTCGACGAACACAAAGTCGCGGGTTTGTTGGCCGTCGCCGAAGATCGTCGGCCGCTCACCGGTGAGGAGCCGGCCGGCGAAGATGGCGACGACCCCAGCTTCACCGTGAGGGTCCTGGCGAGGCCCGTAGACGTTGGCGAGGGCCAGCACCGTCGACTCGAGACCGTGCACCTCGCGGTAGTAGTGGAGGTAGTCGCCGACCGCTTTCTTCGACACCCCGTACGGCGAGATCGGGTGCTGCGGGTGCCCCTCCCGGGTCGGCGTGGATTCGGGAACGCCGTACAGCGTCCCGCCGGATCCGGCGAAGACCACCTTGCGGGTGCCGGCCTGCAGCGCGCCCTGCAGCACGTTCAGCGACCCGAGGATGTTCACCTCGGCGTCCAAGGTCGGCTCGTTCACCGACACGGTCACGCTCGGCTGCGCCGCCAAGTGGTACACGACTTCGGGCTTGCGGTGCGCCATCAGCTCGACGACGCCCTTCGAACGCACGTCCAGCCGCTGAAAGGTGCACTTGCGGGCCCGTTGGGCGCGCGCATCACCGAGATTGGCGAGCAACCCGGTCGAGAGGTCATCGACGACGTCGACGTCACAGCCCTCGGCCAGCAGCCGATCGACGAGCGTCGACCCGATGAACCCGGCTCCCCCGGTGACGAGGACCCTCATGACGGCGCCGGGACCGCCTTCGCTTCCGGCACCCGGGTGTCCACGAGCTCCGCGCCGGCCTCCAGGACGGTGTCGGCCCCGACGATCGATTCGTCGCGGATCGTCGCCTTCGCGCCGATGACCGCGCCGGCACCGACGATCGAGCGGGCCACCCGCACCTGCGGTCCGACGCGCGCCCCGTCGTGCACGACGCTCCCGATGACGGTCGCGCCTTCCGCGATGTGCACCCCGGCACCGAGCACCGAGCCCGCGACCCGCGTGTCGGGACCGATGTCGACCCCCGCGCCGACGAGCGCCGGGGCACCGAGCCGCTCCGTCCCGGCGCCCGCACCCTGGACCCAGATCCCGGGGGCCGTCTCTCTCGCCGCGGGGGCCGGAGGGAGCCCGAGGCGACCCGCGAGCACATCGGTGTGCACCTGCAGGTACTGCTGCGGGGTGCCGATGTCGATCCAATAGTCGGCGCTGCGCATCGCGAACAGGTGACGTCGATCCTGGAGCATGCGGGGGAACGTATCCCGCTCGATCGAGACCTTGAGACCAGGCGGGACGCGGTCGAGGGCCGCCGGCTCGAGCACATAGGTACCGGCGTTGATCCAGTCCGTCGGCGCGGCGTCACGGGGCGGCTTCTCCACGAACGCCTTCACCTCGCCGTCGGCGAAGGTCGGGACCACACCGAACCGGGACGGGTCGTCGACCCGAGCGAGCGCGATCGTCGCCTCGGCGCCGTGCTCGTCGTGGAAGTCCACCAACGCCCCGAGATCGAGGCCGGTCAGCACGTCGCCGTTGCAGACCACGAACCGCTCCCCCACCCCGAGCTGCTCGGCCGCGAACCGGATCGCACCCGCGGTCCCGAGCGGGTACGGCTCGACCGCGTACACCAGGCGCACGGTGCGCCCCGCGCCGTCGACGTACCGCTCGCCGGGGAAACGGGCCACGAACGCGTCGGGAAGGTATCCGAGCGAGAGCGCCACCTCGTCGACGCCGTGCGCGGCGAGCCACCCGAGCTGACGGTCCAGGAGGACCTGGTTCGCGATCGGGAGGAGCGGCTTGGGGGTCGTGAAGGTGAGCGGCCGCAGGCGGGTGCCTT
>DAIMHT010000402.1:0-1862 GCA_036723155.1 Actinomycetota bacterium | reverse complement strand
GCGCCGGCAGGCTCTTCACCGTCGCGGTCTCGGTGGTGCCGGACAGGGCGTCGAAGCTCAGTTGTGTCGGCTGTCCCACCTTGACGCTGGAGACGTCCGCCTGCGCGATGTCGGCTTGGGCGACGAGGGCGCTCGGGTCGGCCACGGTCGCGATCGCGCCACTGGCCGCGGCCCGGCTGCCCACGGTCGCGGTCAGGCTCAGCACCACCGACTTGGGTGGGAACCAGGTGAAGAGCGACAGCGGGGCGCTGCCGGTCTCGGAGACGTTGTTGGCGAGCTGCCACTGCTCGAGGGCATTGAGCGTCCCGGAACCGAAGATGCCCGGGTAGTCCCCCGAGGTGCTGTCACCCACGCTGTTCAGCGCGTCCTGGAGGGCCTGGACGTCGGGTCCGTAGTCGCCCTCGATGAGATCCCGGTAGAGCGGGACCGAGCTCGGGATCCCGTAGACAGGGGCACCGTTCACCGACAGCAGCGGCGCCAGCGTCGGGAGTGACTGACCGGCCGCGACGTTGATGCCCGTCACGGTGCCGCCCGCCGTCGGGACCGTGGTCCCGGCGGTCGGGTACGACAGCGTCGTGCTTTGGGCCAACGACAGAGTGAAAGCGGCGTCGACGGTCTGGGAGACATCGCCTCGCCGAGCTACCGAGGTGATCAGCCGCGTCCCGCTCGTGCCGCCACCCGAGCTCGACAGGGCGACGACCACGCCGATGATGACGACGACGGTAATGACGGCACCGATGATCGGTCCCCGCCCTCGCGGCATGTGCCATGTCGGCATGGCCACTCCTTTCGACGTCGGAACCGTACGGGCCCGGGGATAAGACCGCCGTAAGCGGTGACGGCCCGTTTATCGAGCCTTTAGGCGCGTCGACGTAGCGTGCCCCTCATGACTCACGCGGTCGGCGTCCCCGACCCGGCACTGGTGGTGCGGTTGCGGGACATCTCCCGGACGTACCGGCGAGGCAACGTCCTCGTCCCGGTGCTGCGCGGGATCACCCTCGACGTCGAGCCCGGCGAGTGGGTGGCGATCCTCGGACCCTCGGGATCGGGCAAATCGACGATGCTCAACATCCTTGGGCTCCTCGACCGCCCCAACGCCGGCACGTACGAGCTCGAGGGCGAAGACGTGTCTCGTCTCGGCGACAGCAGCCAGGCCCGCCTCCGCAACCGCTACATCGGGTTCGTGTTCCAGTCGTTCCAGCTCATCCCTCGGACCAGCGCGCTCGAGAACGTCGCGACGCCGCTCCTCTACCGGGCGGTTCGTCGCGCCGAGCGGCTCGAACAAGCCCGCGACGCGCTCGAGAAGGTCGGCATGGGACCACGCGCCGAGCACGACCCCGGCGAGCTGTCCGGCGGTGAGACCCAACGGGTCGCGATCGCGCGCGCGCTCGTCACCGACCCCGCGCTGCTCCTCGCCGACGAGCCCACCGGTAACCTCGACACCGCGTCGGGTGCGGACGTCATGGCGCTGCTCAGTGAGCTCCATGACCAGGGCCGCACGATCGTAATGATCACCCACGAGCCGTCGGTCGCGGACCTCGCCGACCGGCGGCTCGCGTTGCACGACGGCCAACTCGACCCGGCTTGAACAGCCACCCCGACAGGAGGATCTCTCAGTGACCGCGACGACCCCGACTGACGCACCGCTCCCCGCCGAAGATGAGCATCGGATCTCGGCGCAGATGATCTGGATCGGCGTCGCGACGCTCGTCGTGGGCCTCGTCGCCGGCTTCTTCATCGGGCGGGGGACCGCGAGCTCGGGACCCAGCTCGCTCGCCGACGCGATCACCCAGACCGTGAACGGCTCGCTCCCGCGCGGTGACGTCACCGGCGCGCTCCAGAAGAGTGGAGGGTTCCGGGCC
>DAIMHT010000401.1:0-1865 GCA_036723155.1 Actinomycetota bacterium | reverse complement strand
GGCCTGCCCGCGGTCCTGAAGACCCGCCGCGGCGGGTACGACGGCAAGGGCCAGCAGGTCCTGCGCGTCGCCGCGGACCTCGACGAGGCCTGGCGGACCCTCGGCTCCGCCCCCCTGATCCTCGAGCAGCTCGTCCCGTTCCAACGGGAGCTGTCGATCGTCGCGGTGCGCGGCCTCGACGGGACCACCGCGTACTACCCCGTGGTCGAGAACGAGCATCAGGACGGGATCCTGCGCGTCACGCGCGCGCCGGCGCCCGACCTCGCGTCAGGCCTGCAACCGGAAGCGGAGACGATCGCGGCGAAGCTGCTCCGCGATCTGGACTACGTCGGTGTCCTCGCGGTCGAGCTGTTCGAGACCGACGGGCGCCTCCTGGCGAACGAGCTCGCGCCCCGGGTTCACAACTCGGGCCACTGGACGATCGAAGGGGCCGAGACCAGCCAGTTCGAGCACCACCTGCGCGCCATCCTCGGCTGGCCGCTCGGGTCGATGACGCCACGAGGGTTCAGCGCCATGGCGAACTGCCTCGGCGCGCTCCCCCCGCGCGACGCGATCCTCAGCATCGCGGGGGCGCACCTCCACGACTACGGGAAAGCGAACCGCCCCGGGCGCAAGGTCGGGCACGTCACCGTGACCGCCGACGGTGCCGGCGACCGCGACCGCAGGCTCGCCGCGGTCCGGGCGGTCATCGACGGCGCGTGAGCGCAGCCGGGATCAGCGGACCGCGCCCGCGTCGCGCAGCTTGGCGACGTCGGCGTCGCTGAAGCCCCAGTCGCGCAACGCCTCGTCGGTGTGCTCGCCGGGCTTGGCGGCCGGGCGGTGCAGCTCCGGGGCCGTGCGCGAGAACCGGGGGGCCGGCGCGGGTTGGAGCACCCCCTCGTACTCGACGATCGTGTCCCGGGCCCGGATATGGGGATGGTCCGCGGCTTCGCTCATGGTCAGCACCGGTGCGAAGCAGGCGTCGGTGCGCTCGAGGACCGCGCACCACTCGGCTCGGGTCTTGGTCTTGAACAGCTCGGTGAACCGCTCCCGCAGCCGGGGCCAGCCGTCGCGGTCCATCTGCGCCGGGAGGTCCTCGGCGGCGAGGCCGGTCTCGGCGAGCAGCTCGGCGTAGAACTGGGGCTCGAGGGACCCGAGCGCGATGAAGGCACCATCGGCGCACTCGTAGCTGTCGTAGAACGGGGCGCCGGTGTCGAGCACGTTCTCGCCGCGGTGCTGCTCGTCGAACGCGCCGAGGTGGCGGAGGCCCCACATCATCGACATGAGGACCGCGGTCCCGTCGACCATCGCCGCGTCGACCACCTGGCCCTGCCCCGATGTGCGGGCCTCGAGGATCCCGCAGACGACCCCGAAGGCGAGGAACATGCCACCACCCCCGAAGTCGCCGACCATGTTGAGCGGCGGGGTCGGCTTGTCGCCCGCGCGTCCGAAGTGCGCGAGCGCCCCTGCGAGCGCGATGTAGTTGATGTCATGCCCGGCGGTGTGCGCCATCGGCCCGTCTTGGCCCCAGCCGGTCATCCGCCCGTAGACGAGCCGGGGGTTGCGGGCCAGGCACGCGTCGGCGCCGACGCCCAGCCGGTCAGTCACCCCGGGTCGGAACCCCTCGAGCAGCGCGTCGGCGCCAGCGACGAGCCGCAGGACGGTCTCGACCCCGTCCGGGTGCTTGAGGTCCACACCGACCGAGCGTCGGTTCCGGTCGAGCACCGGAACGCCGCCGGGGTCGAACCCCCGGTCGACAGACTCGACGCGATGGACCCGCAGGACGTCGGCGCCCATGTCGGCGAGGAGCATCGCCGCGAAGGGCCCGGGGCCGATCCCGACGAGCTCCACGATCTTCACCCCTGCCAACGGCCCGGCCATGCGTC
>DAIMHT010000400.1:0-1870 GCA_036723155.1 Actinomycetota bacterium | reverse complement strand
TGGTCGATCTCCGCCACCAGCTGTTGCCCCGCCGCATCGTGTTCCCGGTCGGTGCCGCGACCGTCGCCCTGCTCGGCCTGGCGGCCATCGCCACCGGCCGCGGCGACGACTTCCTCCGGGCGGTCGCGTGCGCCGCGGGCGCGTACCTCGCGTTCGGTCTGCTCCGATTCGTGAACCCGCGCGCGCTCGGCGGCGGTGATGTGACCCTCGCCGGGCTCCTCGGGCTCGCGCTCGGCTGGTTCTCGGTCGCGGCGGCGCTCACGGGCCTCGCCGCGGGCGCGGTCCTCGCGGCGCTGTTCGCGGTCGTCGCGCTCGCCACGCGACGCATCGGGCGCAGCAGCGCCCTCACGTACGGGCCGTTCCTCGTCGCGGGCGCGCTGCTGGTCCTGTTCGCGGCCCCCGACGGTCACCTCTTCGGGTGAACTTCCACGGCTGGTCAGCCCACCGCCGGTATCCTGGCGGTATCGCTCACCGCGAATCGTCGACTGGAGCGCCGAACCCGAGGAGACCCGCGTGCTTCGCTTCCTGACCGCGGGGGAGTCGCACGGTCCGGCGCTCGTCGTCATCGTGGAAGGCCTCCCCGCGGGCCTGCCGATCACGATCGAGGACCTCGCCGCGGAGCTGGCCCGCCGCCGCCTCGGGTTCGGTCGCGGGCCCCGCATGCGCCTCGAGCAGGACCGGGTCGAGTTCCTCGGCGGGGTCCGGCACGGCCGCACCCTCGGCTCACCGGTCGCGGTCGTGATCCACAACACCGAGTGGCCCAAGTGGGAGGCCGAGATGTCCCCGGCCCCCGGCGCGACCGAGCGCCCGCTCCACCAACCCCGGCCCGGGCACGCCGACCTGGTCGGGATGCAGAAGTACGGGTTCGACGACGCCCGCGACGTCCTGGAACGGGCCAGCGCCCGCGAGACCGCGGCTCGCGTCGCGGCCGGCGCGCTGGCCAAGGCGTTCCTGGGCCACCTCGACACCCAGATCCTGAGCCACGTCGTGGCGCTCGGCCCGGTGCACACGTCACGGGAGCGGCGCCCGAAGCCGGCGGATCTCGAGACCGTCGACGCGTCCCCGGTGCGCTGCTTCGATCCGGACGCCGAAGCTGCGATGATCAGCGAGGTCGAGGCCGCGGCGAAGGCCGGCGATTCGCTCGGCGGTGTCGTCGAGGTTCTCGCGTACGGCGTCCCGCCCGGGCTCGGTTCGCACGTCCACTGGGATCGTCGCATCGACGGTCTCCTGGCGCAGGCGCTCATGAGCATCCAGGCGATGAAGGGCGTCGAGCTCGGTGACGGGTTCGACACCGCGGCCCGGCGTGGCAGCGAGGCCCACGACGAGATCCTGTGGGACGAGGACATCGGCTACCAGCGGGGCTCGACCCGAGCCGGCGGCACCGAGGGGGGCATGACCACCGGGGACCTGCTCGCGGCGCGGGTCGCCATGAAGCCCCTCTCCACGCTGAACCGCCCGGTGCTGCGCACCGTCGACGTCGAGACCAAGGAGTCGACGGTCTCGTTCAAGGAGCGCACCGACGTCACCGCGGTTCCCGCGTCGGGTGTCGTCGCCGAGACGATGGTCGCGCTCGTGCTCGCGACGGAAGCGCTCCGCAAGTTCGGGGGCGACTCCCTCGACGAGGTCCTGCGCAACCATCAGGCGTACCTCGCCGCGCTCCGGTGACCGGCGACACCCGTCGACACCTCGTCCTGGTCGGGCTCATGGGTGCCGGGAAGACCACGGTGGGGGAGCGGTGCGCGCAACGCCTCGGTCGCCCGTTCGTCGACACCGATGACCTCGTCCAGGCCCTCGCCGGACGGCCGGTCGCCGAGGTGTTCGCCACCGACGGCGAAGCCGCGTTCCGGGCCTTGGAACGCCAAGCGGTCGC
>DAIMHT010000399.1:0-1884 GCA_036723155.1 Actinomycetota bacterium | reverse complement strand
CAGTGACCAACATCCCGCTCGGGACGACCTGCACGGTCGTCGAGTCCGGCACCGGCGGAGCCTCCCTGGTGAGCTACCAACCGTCGAGCGCCAACACCACCGGCGTGACGGTCACGAGCACGACCACGCCGGTTGCCGTGACGATCAACAACATCTTCCCCGGCGCGTCCACCGTCGGTAGCGTCGAGGTCCACAAGGTGGTCACCGGCGCCGGGAGGCCACCGAACGAGGTGAAGGCCTTCACCGCCAACGTGAGTTGCACCGACGGCACGAACGTCAATCTGACGTTCGGAACCGCCGGCGGGAGCCAGACGGTCCAAGGCATCAACATCGCGGCCAGCGGGACCACGACCTGCACCGTGACCGAGCCGGACAGTGGGGGCGCCTCGAACGTCTCGTTCGCCCCGGAGGGGAACGGGCAGTTCATCCTCAACGTCGACAGCCCGGCGCACACGATCACCCTGACGAACCGGTTCGACCCGGTGTCGGTGTCGGTCGGGGGGATCGGCGTCGGAGGGGTGCTCCCCTTCACCGGCTCGTCGACCTCGATCCTGGTCAAGATCGGGGCCTGGCTCGTGGGCATCGGCGGCGTGATGTGGCTCGTGATGCGTCGCCGCCGCCAGCGGGGATTCGCCTCCTGAGGCGGAGAGCTCGCATCGTTTGAACGACGGGCCCCAGGGGCGCAACCCCTGGGGCCCATCCACCTTCGGTGGCGGCCGACCGGTCGTCATCACCTTGACGGGAGAGGATCACCCCAAATGGTCACCATCAAGAGTGTGTGCAGGCGGCTCCCCGGGCGCGCCGCGCTCTGCGGCTTCCTCGTGGTCGCGGCCCTCATCAGCGGCGCGGTCCTCGTGATCGCTTCGGTCTCCGACACTCGGTCGGCGTCGAGCGTTGCCAGCGCGGCCCGGACCGCAACCACCGCGGACCCAGCGCTGACCCCGGCCAGCACCGCTCCGCCGACGACCATCACGGGCAGCGCGCCCGCGAGCCCGGCGGCCCAACCGGCCGGCGCCACCGGAGCGAATGCCGGGTCCACTCCCAGCGCCGCCGTTGCACCCTCCTCCAACGCTGTCTCCAGCAGCCCACCGGCGGCGGCTCCTCCGCCCGCCCCCACGAGTGAGATCATCGTCTGCGAGTCGCCGATCGTCGATCAGAACGGCGTGCGAACCGGCTCGGAGACGGTCTACCGAGCCGCCGCGGGGACGCCACCCCCGAGCGGCTGTCATCTCGGCTGACAGCCCCCAGTTCTGGGGACACGCAGTCGGCCTGAGGAGGACGCGCAGCCATCAGCGGCTGAGCGCGTCGGCGGTCGCCTGGACCGCGGCGTCGATCGGGTTGGGTCCGGTCCCAATGCCGTGGGTGAGGGTGTGCGCCGGCGCCTCGAGCGCGACGACGACGACGACGAAGCGCGGGTCAGCGGAGGTCTCCACGGTGCGGGCCCAGGCGACCCGGCGGGCGGGCGCGCCGGGCCGGGCGTGCCAGGCCTCGAGGGTAGCTTCGGCGGCCCCGACCAGGCCCCGGGTGAGCGCGGCTCGACCGACCGTCCGTATCTCTCCGGCGCGGAGGTGGATCTCGAGCTCCCCGCTTTCGGGCGCGGTTTGCACGGCGATGACCTCCACCGCGAACCCGTTTCGTCTCGGGGCCGTCGCCACCGGTGTCGGAACCGGCACGTTTCCAGCCCGGACCAGCTCGACGACCACGGTGTGATCCAACTGGGCCTTCACGACGCGGAGCGCGTCCGCGGCGACGGTGTCGGAAGCCGATCCGGCGACGCGGACGCGGATGCTGTCGCCATCGACATCGAAGGCGACGGCGTCGACGCCCTCGAGGCGGCGGAGGGCGAGCTCAACGACGTCCACCGGACTGGTCGGCACCGCGACC
>DAIMHT010000398.1:0-1889 GCA_036723155.1 Actinomycetota bacterium | reverse complement strand
GTGTACGACCCGTTCTGGGCCGCGATGCAGGACCTCGACGTCCCGGTCGCGTTCCATCCCGGCGTGCACGTCGACACCCCCGGTGCGTGCCGCAAGTTCGGGCTCGTCGCCGAGGACGAGAACATGATGATCACCAACATGGCGATGGACGAGCTCCACGGCGGCTCCGGTCTCGGCCAGGCCGTCGGCAACACGGTCGACATGATCGTCACCCTCGGTCGGGTGCTCATGGGCGGAGTCTGCGAGCGCTTCCCGAACCTCCGGCTCCTCTTCCTCGAAGCCGGCGGCGGCTGGATCCCCACCCAGCTCGAGCGGATGGACGAGCAGGTGAAGGCGTTCCCGCTCGAGCAGCGGTGGCTCTCGCTGCTGCCCAGCGAGTACTTCCAACGTCAGTGCTGGGCCGGGTTCGAAGCCGAGGAGTGGAACCTCGCCGCGTGCGCCGAGTTCCTCGGGTCCGACCGGATCCTGTGGGCGTCGGACTATCCGCACCCGGAGTACCACCCGGGGATCGTCGACGAGCTCCGTCAGGGCCTCGAAGGACTTAACGACGTGGCCCGGGACCGCGTGCTCGGCCAGAACGCGATCGACGCGTACAACCTTCCGCTGTGACGACCGGCCCCCTCGCGTTCGACCGACCACTCGACCTGGGCCGGATGCGTCACGCCCGGCACGAACGCCTCGTCGCGGCCATGCAGGACCAAGGAATCGACGTCCTGCTCCTCCTCGGTCAGACCAACGTCGGGTACGCCACCGGGGCCCGGAGCCCCGCCGCGGATCAGAGCCGCGCCCTGCACCGGCGCGCCGTCGCCGCGGTCACCGCGGACGGCGCACCCCCGCACCTGTGGACCCACACGCCTGACACGGTCCCCGCAGACCTGGACCTCACCGTCGACGGCGGTGTGGAGCTCGAAGCCGCCGACGGTGCGGCCCAGCTCGTCCGTGCCCTCCCGGCGGGTCGCCTCGCGGTCGACGACGCCACCGTCCCCCTCTGGACCGCGCTCGCCGATCGTGATCCCCAGGACGCATCGGGGGTGTTGACGGCGGCCAAGCTCCTGAAGACCGGGGACGAGCTCGAGTGCATCCGCCGGGCCCAGGCCATCAACGAGGCCGCCATCGACGACGTCGTGGAGCTGCTCGCACCGGGTGTCCCGGCGACGGATCTCACCGGCCGGTTCCTGCGCCGCATCGCGGAGCTGGGCGCGTCGTCGAACACCGTCGACCCGGTGTGGCAGGTCGTGCCGCGCGCCATCGCGGACGGTCCGTACAGCGCGACGGGCGACGTCGTGTTCCCGACGGTCACCACGCCGCGCCCGTTCGAGGCCGGCGACCTCGTGTTCGTCGACACCGGCATGAGCTACGAGGGCTACCAGTCCGACTACGGCCACACCTGGGTCGTCGGGTGGGAGCTCGATGCGCACCATCGGGAGCATTACCAGCGGTGGCGGGACACGCTCGACGCGGTGCTGGAGGTCACGAAGCCGGGTGCGACCGCGCACGACCTCACCCGGGCCGCGGGGACGGTCTACGGGCGACGACCGTGGCTGGCCCACCTGTACCTGGCGCACGGGACGGGAACCGACAGTGCCGAGATGCCGTTCGTCGGCACCGACCTCGGCGAGGACTTCGACCGGTCGATCGTCTTGGCGCCGGGCATGGTGCTCGTCCTCGAGCCCGTCATCTGGGAGGACGGGCACGGCGGCTTCCGGGCCGAGGAGATCATCGCGGTGACCGACGACGGATACGAGCGGCTCTCCAACCTTCGGTACGACGCCTATGAACTCGATCGCTGAGCATCTCGAACGGACGCGGGCCGCGATGGCCGCCGCGGACGTCGACCTGCTCGTGCTCGGACGGGAGGCGAACGCCCGGTACGTCTCCGGTGCGCACCG
>DAIMHT010000397.1:0-1891 GCA_036723155.1 Actinomycetota bacterium | reverse complement strand
GGGTGACGACGCCCGCGTTCGAACCCGAGATCCGCCGCCTCGGAGCCGACTCGACCTTGCGGGCCGGGGTGATCCGGGACGGCTGGGAAGGGTCCCTCGGGCGCACCTGGCCCGGGGTCAGCCCGCCCCGGGCGGTCGTCGCCGCGGCCGTCGACGTGTGTCGACCCGGCACGAGCGTGGCCGAGGTCGAGGCGCGCGGCGTGCGTGTCGACGGGGTGGGCCTCGGTCATGAGGAGCTGCTCGGCGACGACGTGCTCTCCGCCGACATGGTGATCTTCGTTGAGGCGACCGTCGACGAACGGGTGCACGGCGACACCGTCTGGGTGACCGATGACGGGCCCGAGCCGCTGACGACGCTGGCGTAAGGCTCAGCGCCCGGAGCGGGGCAGGCCGAGACCGCGCTCGGCGATGATGCTGCGCTGAATCTCGCTGGTCCCGGCCCGGATGGTGGTGACCTGGGCGTGCCGCTGCATCACCTCGACCCATCCGCCGGCGGGGGCGCCGCTCGCCCCGACCGACAGGACCCCGGCCGCGCCGAGGGTGTCCAACAGCCCCGCGGACGCGCGGACCAGCGCCTCCGACGAGAACAGCTTCGCCATGGATCCCTCGACGATCGGGAGGGCACCGGACGCGGAGATTTCGCTCATCCGTTCGCTGAGGAGCCGGCCGGCTTCGAGGTCGATGACCGCGCGGGCGAGACGCTCCCGGACGACCGGACGCTCGAGGACGTCGGGGTGAGACTGGGCCCAGCCCAGGAACAGGCGGAGCAGGCGATCGAGCTCCCCCACCATGGTGGGGTTGCGCTCGTACGCCAAGGCGACGGTCATCACGTCCCAGCCGCCGTCGACCAGGCCCACCCGGCAGGTATCTGGGACTCGCACGTCGGTGTAGTAGGTGATGTTGGTCCGCTCGCCGCTCACGGTGTGGATCGGGGTGATCTCGATGCCCGACTGGTCGATCGGCACCAGGAACATCGTGAGGCCGCGATGCTTGGACGCCTCCCGGTTCGTGCGGGTGAGCAGGAACACGTACGAGGCCTCATGGGCCAGGGTCGTGAACATCTTCTGACCGTTGATGACCCAACCGTCGCCGTCACGGTCGGCGCGTGTGGACGCGGCCGCGACGTCGGAGCCCGAGTCGGGTTCGCTGTAGCCGAGGCAGATGAGGATCTCACCGTGGAGGACGCGCGGGACGATGTCGCGTCGCTGCTCCTCGGTGCCGACCCGTGCCAACGTGCGGGCGACGAGGTCGGAGGTCCCCCACCCGTCGATGGGTGCGCCGGCGCGCTCCAGCTCCTCCCAGAGCGCGCGCACGTCGTCGTCGGTTCGCTCCTCGCCGCCCCACTCGGGGCCCCAGCCGACCCGGAGCAAGCCCCGGGCCGCGACGGCGCGGTGGAACTCCCAGTCGTGGACCGTGCCCGAGCCGTGGACGCGTGCGACGAGCTCGGCGGGGCAGGCCTCCTCGAGGAACCGGCGGACCTCGGCCCGGAACCCGGTCGGCGCCGCGTCGGCGATCGTCCAGCCCCGGGTCGCGAGGAGCGCGGCAAGCCGGTCGAGCTCCGCCGCGGGATCGCCGAGGGCGAGCGGCCAGGCGCTGGCGCGGCGAAAGTAGAGCTGGATGTCGTACTCGACCATGAACCCGTAGCCGCCGTGGACGTGCAGGCTCAGACCCGCCGCATC
This sequence comes from Actinomycetota bacterium, assembly GCA_036723155.1. GTDB lineage: Bacteria > Actinomycetota > Acidimicrobiia > IMCC26256 > PALSA-555 > PALSA-555. Next base: position 212 of record DAIMHT010000397.1, on the reverse strand, counting down.
CCGCGCGGCTCGGACCGCCGCGATGTACGCCACCGAGGCCCGCTCCGGAAACGGCCGTTGCTCCGTGACCGCGTGGTGGGTCAGCAGCCCGGCGGCGTCGACGAGCGTCGCGGCGTCGGCCAGCCGGTGCTGGAGCGATTGGAACGAGCCGATCGGTACCCCGAACTGGCGTCGAGCCTTGGCGTAGTCGACACCGAGCTCGAGCGCGCGGC
>DAIMHT010000396.1:0-1891 GCA_036723155.1 Actinomycetota bacterium | reverse complement strand
GGTCGCCATGAGGAGAGTCGATGCTGGCGAGCATCAACCCGCTCGGGGAGCGGGCCCGGAGAACCCGTTGGGGACGGACGGTGGTCTGGTACGTGCTGGGCTCGACCGCGGGTGGGCTGCTCATCGGCGCGGCGTCCGGGGCCGTCGGCATCGGGCTGCGGTGGCTGATCTCACCGTCGCCGACCGCGACGGGCGCGGTGGTCGTCGCCGCGTGCGTGGCCGGATTGCTGCTGGATCTGGGCCCGGCTGGCGTCCGGGTCCCGTCGCGTCGCCGGCAGGTCAACGAGAACTGGCTCGGTCACTATCGGGGCTGGGTGTACGGGACCGGGTTCGGCTTCCAGCTCGGGACTGGCGTCGCGACGACCGTCACCACGGCCGCGGTGTACGTCCTGTTGGTCCTGGCCGTCTTGAGCGGGTCGATGGGGTCGGCGCTGCTCATCGGGGCCGTCTTCGGGACCGTCCGGGCGCTGCCCCTCTTGGCGGTCGGCCGGGCCCACGATCCCGAGCGGCTGCGGGCGGTCTTGAGCCGCATGCACGCGATCGCCGGGGTGGGTCGCGTCGCGGCGGTCGGTGGCTTGTTCCTCGTGGCGGCGGCGAGCCTCGCGGTCGTGGTCGGCTGAGGCGCGGCTGATGCCCCAGATTCAGGCTCACGGCCTCGCGGTGCAGACCCCTCCCGGATGGGAGGGCCGGATCTTTCGCCGCCGACGGGCAGGGGAGCTCAGCGCGCAGGCGGAGGTGCCGGGACCGGCGGGACCGGCGGGGGAGGAGATCTTCCCGGTCGTGCACGTCGCGACGATCCCGCTGGCCGCCGACGTTGCCGACTTCGTCAGTGACGCGGTCGAGCACCTCGGTCCGACCGACGCGATCGTCGTGCTCAAGGAGTACGCGCCGGCCAGTGCCACCACGAAGCTGTTCGCCGCGACCGGGCTCCCACGGACCTTGGATCCCGACGGGTTCGACCCGAGAGTCCTCAACCGCCAGCTCCCCGGCCAGGCGGGGCTGCAGCGGTTCTTCAACGAATCCGGGCGGGCGTTCTGCCTCTACGTCGTGATCGGCGGGTACCAGCGTCGCCACGACGTCGTCCCCTCGGTCAACACGGTGCTCGCGACGATCCAGATCACCCCCGCCGCGTCGACCTCGACGACGACGCCGCCATCGTCGACCGGGTCTACGACGACGCCGACCACCTCCGGGGCGGGGTCGACGCCCCCGAGCTCATGACCGTGATGGCCGGGCCGTTCGCGATCGCGGCCGCGCTCCTGGCGATCGGTGGCGTCATGAAAGCGTGGCGGCCCCAGGACACCGCGAACGCGCTACGCGGGGTCGGCCTGCCCGGATCGTCGCTCCTGGTCCGCGTCGGGGGAGCCGTCGAGGCGGTCATCGGCACGACGGCGCTCATCACCGGCGGCACCGTGAGCGCGGTGCTCGTCGCGCTGTCGTATTCCGTGTTCCTCGCGTTCGTGGTGACGGCGCTGTGCCGGGACGTCCCCGTCGCGACGTGTGGCTGCTTCGGGAAGGTCGACACCCCGCCCAGCCGCGTGCACGTGGCGGTCAACCTCGCCGCCGTCGCGGCCGCGGTCATCGTCGCCGTCGACCCTGGCGCGGGGCTCCTCGACACCCTCCGGGTCCAGCCGCTGGCTGGCATCCCGTACCTGCTCCTCGTCGGTCTCGGGGTCGGGTTGGTCTTCGTCGCGCTCACAAGCCTGCCCCGGACGTTGGCGCTCGTCCCGAACGCCCGAGGATGGCGATGAGCAAGCACTCCTCGGGGGTCGCGTGGGGCAACTGGCTGGTCTCGAAGACCAGCGGGCTGCTGGACGCCCGGTTGAGCCGCCGGAGCTTCATCGCCCGCACCACGCTCCTCGGGTCCGCCGTCGCCGCGGGCGGCGTGGCC
>DAIMHT010000395.1:0-1896 GCA_036723155.1 Actinomycetota bacterium | reverse complement strand
AGCACGCGGCCCTGCTGGGTGGCACGCTCGCGGCGCGAGCGAGGGCCGGTGGCGGGCTGGAGCTCAGCCTGACCCTGCCTGTGACCCGATCGTTACCGGACGGTGGTCCCAGCGATACGTCGGGCGGTGAGCATGCCTCGACAACGGACGCCACCTCGGCGCCGATCGACCCGAGGCTGCATGAATGAACCGCCCACGCGACTCCCGCCATCGACCGTTGCTCGTCTCGATCGCGATCGTCCTGTTCGTCGCCGCCTGCGCTGCCGCGTCAGGCGACCTCGGTGGCGTCGCCACCCCGCTGCCGACCGGCGGCTCGTCGCCCGACGTCCCGACGGCCGTCCCGACCACCGCGGCGGGCTCGCCGGTCACCTCGCCGGATTCCACGCCGAGCGGCTCGCCGGCTGGCACAACGACGGTCCGGGCCTACTTCTTCCTCGGCAGCTTCACCGACAACGCGGGGCTCGCGCCCGTCGAGCGGGCCATCCCGAAGACCCAGGTCGTCGGCGCGGCGTCGGTCGCGGCACTGCTTGCCGGCCCGATCGAGCCCGAGCTCGCGGCCAGCCCGGCGATGTACACGTCGATTCCCGAGGGGACGAGGTTGCTCGGCCTCCAGATCAGCAATGGCGTGGCAACCGTGAACCTGTCCAGCGAGTTCGAGGCGGGCGGCGACAGCATCTCGGTCTCGGGCCGGATCGCCCAGGTCGTCTACACCCTGACCCAGTTTCCAACCGTCAACGGGGTTCGGTTCGAATTCGACGGCGTCCCGCCGAAGAGCGTCTTCATCGGCGCCTTCACGCGGGCCGACTACACCGCCTTCCTGCCGGCGATCTTCGTCGACCGACCCGCGTGGGGAGGGACGCTCGGGGTCCCGGCCCGAGTCACCGGAATGGCCAACGTCTTCGAGGCGACCTTCCGGATCGCAATCCTCGACGACACCGGCACGGTCCTCGCCGACCAGCAGGCCATGGCGTCCTGCGGCACGGGCTGCTGGGGCACCTTCGACATCACGATCCCGTACCACGTCGCCAGGGCGCAGTCGGGGACCCTGCGCGTCTACGACCTGTCGGCGAAGGACGGCAGCCGCGAGAATGTCACGGAGTATCCGGTCACGCTGACGCCCGGGGGCTGAGCGACCTCAGCGGTCCCGGGCGTGAGCGGTTGTGAGCGGGCGGCGGGACTTCCTACGGCGTCACCGTCACGACGGTAAACATGCCAGCCTTGAAGTGACCCGGGATGTTGCAGACGAAGAGATACGTGCCAGGCGCAAGGTCGACTGAGCGCGTCTGGGTGCCCGCAGGGTCGACGTTCTCGCCGTCGCTCACGAGGTTGACGCCACCACCCTCCTCGATGATGTCGCCAGCGGGATCGGTCGGATACGCGGACGGCGACAGGTCGCTCTTGAACACGAGAAGCTCATGGGCGATCGTGCCGACATTGGTGATCGTGAACTTCACGGTCCCGGCCTTGATCGTGCTCGCCGTGACGACCTTCCATTCGGAGAGAGCGATTGTCGGGGCGAGGATCGGCTCGGCGCTCGGCGCGACGCTCGGGACCGCGGTCGGCACGACGGCGACCGGATTGAAGGTCAAACCTGGGGTGGCCGATGCACCACAAGCGGCGAGGACGAGGCTCAGGGAGGCGAGCGCCACGGCTGCGGCTCGCAATGCGTTCAGGGGGCGCGACATGGTCAACTCCGTTTCGGATCGAGCCGCGGGCTGGGCGCCCGCGGTATTGACGTCGATCCTGACGTCGGCTGGCTTCCCGGACACGGGCCGGACGGCCCGTTGAGCGCGGGCACAAGGGCTCGACATGGTCGCGGCGTGCAGGCGCGAAGACCGCGCGCATGAGGGTTGGGGTGGCCTATGGGGGTCGAACCCATAACCTTTGGATCCACAA
>DAIMHT010000394.1:0-1899 GCA_036723155.1 Actinomycetota bacterium | reverse complement strand
CGGGGTCTCGCCGGCGGCGTCGTGCGGCTGCAGGCGTTGAACGGCCCGGTGCACAGCGGCATGGCCGGGGGCGTGGTGCCCGACCCGGCGGTGGCGCTGGCCCGGGTCCTCGCGTCGCTGGTGGACGAGCACGGGGACGTGGCGATCGACGGCTTCTGGGACGACGTGCGCGTCCCGACGGACGCCGAGCGGGCCGAGCTCGCGGCGCTCGACGTCCCCCCGGCGCGGGTGCTCGCCACGTACGGCGCGCGACCGGGGTTAGAGGCGGCTGGCGATCCGTCGCGTTCCGTCTGGGAGCGGCTCTGGTGGCGGCCGGCGCTGAGCGTGATCGGGATCGACAGCCACCCGATCGAGGGGTCCTCGAACCAGATCGTGGCGACCGCCGCGGCGCGCATCAGCGTGCGGCTCGCCCCGAGCCAAGATCCGGACCGGGCCCTCGACCGGCTGCGTGAGCACCTGGCCCGCGTGGTCCCGTGGGGCCTGGAGTGGTCGTTCGAGCCCGACTGGGGCGCGCCGGGCTGGACGTGCGAGCCGACGGGCTGGGCGTTCGACGCGGCCCACCGGGCCCTGGCGGCGGGATTCGGTCGATCCCCGGTGGTGATGGGCGTCGGCGGCTCGATCCCGTTCGTCGCCCCGTTCGCGGAGGCGTTCGGAGGCATCCCGGCGTTGCTCCTCGGTCCGGCCGACCCGACCAGTCGGATCCACGGCGAGGACGAGAGCCTGCACCTCGGGGATTGGCGGAACCTCGTCGTCAGCGAGACGCTGCTGCTCTCGGAGCTGGCCGAGAGCCGGCCCTGACCGGACGCGGGCCCGCTACGCGACGGCCGCGCGCTTCTTGCGGAAGTGCGGGATGACGTGCTCCCCCCACTGGCGGATCGTCTCCATGCAGACCGCCTGCGGGACCGTGCCCATCTGGATGAGGCACATGATCTCGTCGGCGCCGGCGTCCTCGAGTCGCTCCGCGAACGCGATGGCGTCGCGCCAGTTGCCGTAGGCGTGCTCGACGAGGTTGAACGTGGCACCGGTGCTCGGACCGACCGGGATCTTCGCTTCGTGGAGGTGGGTGAACATGCGCTCCTTCGCGCGTCCGATCTCTTCGACCTGGTCGGTCTCCGAGTCGCCCGCGACCGGCGGCGGGCCTCCCCCGTACCAGTGGGCGATCGCCTCGGCGAAGAAGCGCTGCCCGCGGGCACCGATCTGCAGCGCCTGGTCGGCGTCGTCGAGCACGGTCGTTGGGCAGAGCGCGGCGAAGTGATCGTTGACCTCGGTCGACACGAAGCGCTTCTTCGAGCGGCTGGCGATGGTGTCGTCGTAGCGCTGGTGGAGGGCGGCGACGTCGTCGGGTCCGGAGAACCCGAGGACGAGCGCGCCGATCCCGTACTCGGCCGCGAGGGCGACGGTGTCGTTCTTCGTGCACGCCAGGTACAGCGGCGGGTGCGGTAGCTGCACCGGTCGGGGCAGGATCGGATGCTCGGACACCTGGAGCAGCTCGCCGTGCCATTCGAACTGGTGGTCACCGTCGCCCCGCCACATCGAGCCGATCATCCGCAGCGCCTCTTCGACCTCGAGGTAGGTGCGGGCCGGGTCGACACCCATCGCCGACATCTCCTGCAGCGTCGCGCCCCGGCCCGCGCCGAGGTCGAGGCGACCGTCGGAGAGGACGTCGAGCATCGCGGCCCGCTCCGCGACCCGGATGGGATGGTTGTAGTTGAACGGCATGCAGACCACGCCGTGCCCCACCCGGATGCGCTCGGTTCGCGCCGCGACCCAGGTGAGGAACACCTCGGGCGCGCTCATGTGCGCGTACCACCGCAGGCAGTGGTGCTCGACGGCCCAGACCCGATCGAAGTCCATCGCCTCGGCGTAGACGGCCTGCTCGACGCAGTCGCGCAGCACCTG
>DAIMHT010000393.1:0-1903 GCA_036723155.1 Actinomycetota bacterium | reverse complement strand
GCCCGCTCCCCGAGCGGGTTGATGCTCGCCAGCATCGACTCTCCTCATGGCGACCACGACGATCGAAGCGCCGCGATCACCGCGACGACGACCCCCGCGACCGTCACCTCGAGTGGCGTCATCGTGTCGACGACGGACCGGTTGGACTGCGAAGGTCGGCTTCGGTCTGCGGGTAGAGACTCGGGTCGCCTGGCTCGATCCCCGCCTGGCGCAGGTCGGTGTCGGCGCGGTCACCACGGTCACGGTCACTCGAACCTCGCCGGTGTCGGCGCGGGCCCGTCGGCATCCCCGCGTCGGCCAGGGCCTGCTCGAGCATCCCCTGGAGGTGCTCCCACGTCCCCGCCGCGCCCTCACCCACGACCGCGCCGCTCGGCCCGTCGATGTACGCGAAGTAGGGGGCGACCGGCACGTCGAAGTCATCCCAGGCGGGGCTCGACATCACCACCGGCACGTCCGAGGGCGCGAACTTCCGCAACCGACCCGGACTCTCCGCCTCCGGTCCCTTCGTGGCCACCACCAGTCGCGCGTCGCCGGGCACTCGTCGGCGTCCAACATCGTCGAGTGCCGACCAGAACTCGGCACACGTCGAGCAACCACTGGTGAGGAACGCGACCAGGGTCGGATGCTCGACACCGACGACGCTCACGCTCACCGCGTCGCCGTCCGGTGACACCCCCACGAGGTCGCTGGCCATGCGGCTGGGCTCACGTCGTCGGGGCACCTCGACACTTCGGCGGGGCGCCGCCGGCTCGTCAGGGTCGAGGCCGACCCCGAGCTCGTGGAGTGCCCGCAGGATCTCGGCGTGGCTCCGCAGCAGCCCGGCCACCAGGACGCCCAGCAGCGCGACCACAACCGCGAGGAGCACCGTCAGGACCGCCACGGTCATGATTGTCGCAGGCCACCCCGGCCCCTCCGACCATGGGACCAGGTCAGACGCAAAAAAACCCGTCAACCCGGTCGGCGACCACTCAACCCGGGCGAATTGCGACGGTTTGGGCACAGGCGGCAGTGCCACCTCGTCGCGCCGGGTACGACCTGATCCAAGGGTCCGACCGGGTCGGGCCCTCGCTCCCGACCCCGGTACGGGCAGGTACCGGCCGGTTGCTGCGGCGCCCGAACGTCGGGCACCTTGGACTGACCCGGCTCCCTGCGGGACCCCGGCGAGGACCTCCCCAGGTTCAGCGGCGGCTCGATCGTGGCTCGGGCCGTCTCACCCGCGCACGGGGCGTCCTACGGCTCGCGGCGCATCGTCCAGCCCAGGCCGACCGCGCCGACGGCGATGGCCAACGCCGCCACGGGATCCGCCCACCACCATCCCAGGGAGCTGGACGCGGCCGTGCCCGCGAGGGTCACCGCGGCGAGCACGGCACCCACTGCTGACAGATGACTATCGGCGCGCAGGGCGTGACTCGCGAGCCGGGCCGAGACGTGGCGCTTCCGCAGCGAGAGCACTGCCAGGGCGAGCAACGACACCGCGGCGAGCAGGACGCTGGCGGGTGAGCTCGCGCTGGCGCGTCGGTCGAGCAGGCGCGAGACGCTCACTACGGCGGTCGCCACCCCCACTGTCACCAGCCCCGCGGTCACGACCCGGAGCGCGACGCGCTCCAACCGTTCCGCCGTCCCACCGCGGCGGACGTCGCGGAAATGGGCAACGAGTGCCACCGAGGCGGCAGAGTCGAGGATCCCGACGGTGCCGAACGCCACCAACGCGATGGCGTGTCCGGCGAACCCGATCACGATCGCGGCAACGCTCGCGGCGAGCGTCCAGACCGCGCTCACCGCCGAGATACGGAGGGCGCTCCGGAGAAGCTGGTCTTCGGTGGTCGCGGGCATCATGCTGCTCCCGCCGACCAGACTTCCCGGCACACCAGTGACGTACAAGTTTCCGGGCAGCCTAGCGCCA
>DAIMHT010000392.1:0-1905 GCA_036723155.1 Actinomycetota bacterium | reverse complement strand
AGATGGTGGGAACCGCCCGCCGGATCTTCGACATGACGCTCGAGTACGCCAAGGAGCGCAAGCAGTTCGACGTGCCCATCGGGTCGTTCCAGGCGATCCAGCACAAGCTCGCGGACGTGTCCCTGGCCGTCGAGCGGGCTGACAGCGCCACGCAGTACGCCGCGATGACGCTCGACGCCCACGATGCGGACGCGCCCCGGGCCACCCACGTCGCGAAAGCCGCCGCGGGCAATGCCGCCACCCGCGCCGCGAAGGACGGCATCCAGGTCCACGGTGGGATCGGCTACACGTGGGAGCACGACCTGCACCTGTTCCTCCGACGTGCGTACGGCTCGGAGTACTGGCTCGGCACGACCAGCTGGCACCACGATCGGCTCGCCGACCTGCTCTTCGACTGACCCCGCGGGGTGTCAGATCCGGGCCGGACGCCCGGCCCAGTGCTCCTCGCGGAGGACTCGCTTGAGGACCTTGCCGTTGGGCTGGCGGGGGAGCTCATCAACGAGGTCGATGAGGGCCGGCACCTTGAAGTCGGCGAGATGGTCCCGACAGAACGCCCGCAGCTCGTCGGGTGTGACGGGGCTCCGGGTCTCGACCACGGCCATGAGCTGCTCACCGAGGACGTCGTCGGGCACACCGAACACCGCGCAGTCGACGACCGCGGGATGGGTGTAGAGCACCTCTTCGATCTCGCGCGGATAGACGTTCACACCGCCGCGGATGACCATGTCGACGGCCCGGTCGGTGAGGTACAGGTACCCGTCCTCGTCGAGATGTCCGACGTCGCCGACGGTGAACGCGTCGTCGCGCCACGCGCTGGCGGTCTTGGTGTCGTCGTCGTGGTAGTGGAACCGGGCCCCACCCGGTGGTCGCACGTAGATGACCCCCGTCTCCCCGGGTCCGAGCGGGTGGCCGTCCTCCGCATCGAGGATGCGGACCTCGGTCCCGGGCCAGGGTCGCCCGACGCTGCCCGGCCGTTCGAGCCAATCGCTCATCGCGATTCGGGTCGCGCCACCCTCGCTCATGCCGTACAGCTCGGAGATCTCGCATGGCGCCAGCGCGCCGATGATTCGCCGCTTGACGGGGACCGGGCACGGCGCCCCGGCGTGGACGATCAGCTGGAGCGATGACAGGTCAAGCGCGCGACGTTCGGCCTCGGGCACCTCGAGGATCCGGATGAAGTGCGCCGGGACCATGAAGGTGCGCGTCACGTGGTGCGCCGCGACGAGGTCGAGCCACGCCCGGGCGTCGAACGACTCGAGGATCACGGTCGTCGCGCCGACGTACAGCGCCGCCATCGTCCAGCCCCCCGGTCCCGCGTGGTACGCGGGGCCGGTCACGATGTACGTGTCGTCGTCGGTCCAGCCCCACAGCGCCAGCTGACCGCCCATGTTCTGCCGAGCCCGCCCCGGGTCGGGACGGCCATGGACGACACCCTTGGGCCGGCCCGTCGTACCCGAGGTGTAGAAGATCGGGGCGTCGAGGGCCTCGATCGTCCGCGCCGGCGCGTCGTGATGGTCACGGATCGCCGCCTCGTACTCGTCGGGGACGACGACGAGCGCACAGTCGTCGATTCCGGCCAGGGCACGCTCGTACTGGGCCGCGAGCCGACGATGCGCCACCAGCACCCGGGCCTTCGAGTCCCGCACGATGTACGCGAGCTCGTCGGCCTTCAGGTGCCAGTTCACGAGCACGACCGGGGCGTCGAGCTTGGTCGCCGCGGCCCACGTCTCGAAGAACTCGACGCCGTTCGGGAGCATCACGGCCACGCGGTCCCCGGCCCGGACCCCCCGCTCGGCGAGCGCAGCCGCGAGTCGACTGGAGCGGACCTCGAACTCGGCGAACGTCCGCGCCACGTCGCCGCTGACCAGCGCGGCCTTGTTCGGGGTCGCCGCCGCGTGGGCGCTG
>DAIMHT010000391.1:0-1905 GCA_036723155.1 Actinomycetota bacterium | reverse complement strand
GCCCCACGCCGGCAAGCACGCCAACCACCCGCCCCAGCGAACCGTGGAGCGTCGCAGTCGTGTCGTCGCGGATCACGAGCAAGGGCACGATGGCCGCGAACACCGGGCGAGACTGTCCGGCAAGGTTGCCGATCCACCATGCGACCCCGGACGCGGTGGCGATCTTCACCAAGGTTCGGGGGTCACCCACGGCTGCATCGTCGCACTGGGGTCACCGAACCGCCACCGGGTGAGGCCGCGCGATCTTCGCCCACCCGCCGACGAGGCCAAGGTGATCGGTTGCTCGCCGCGGCGGGCAGCCGCGACGCGTCCGTCAGAGGTTGGCGAGCACGCTCTCGGCGCTGCTGGCCTCGACACCGGGGCCGGGCTCGACGAGGAGCTTCTTCACAACGCCGTCCTCGATGATCGCCGCGTAGCGTTGCGACCGGGTACCCAGCCCGAAGGCCGATCCGTCCATCTCGAGCCCCATCGCGTTCGCGAACTCGGCGTTGCCGTCGGCCACCATCTGAATGTCGCCGGCGTTCTGGTCCGCGCCCCAGGCGTGCATGACCCACGAGTCGTTCACCGCGATGCACGCGATGGTGCCCACGCCCTTCGCTTTCAGGTCGTCGTACTTGACCACGAATCCGGGCATGTGTGTGTTCGAGCAGCCGGGTGTGAACGCACCCGGGACGGCAAAGAGCACGACGCGGCCCTTCCCGAAGAGCTCGCCGGTGCGCGCCGGCTTGGGCATCCCGTCGTCGCCGGGCACGGTGACGCCCACATCGGGGACGCGGTCTCCCTCGTGGATGCTCATGCGCATGTGCTACCGCGCCGATCCGTCGAGACGCAAGCCGCGTCACAAGCTGTGTGCCTCGCTGCGTCGGCTCCGCCAACCGGGGACGTGACTCGGCGTTCCCTATTCGCGGCCTAGTTCGCGCGATGGCGCGAGGCCGGGGTCGACTCGCCGGGGCGGGTCACGACCCGGCGCAGAGTCCCGGCGAGGACCGCGGCGTCGACGGTCGAGCTACCCAGACCGGGCGACATCCCGCCCCGGGCCCTGCCCGCGGTCGTCCCGGCCTTGTCGGTCCTCGGAACGCCGGTCGCCACGGGGACAAGGCGATAGAAAGCACGGGTGGCGGGGCTCAAGACCATCGAGGCGGGGACGATGCTCATCGGCTCCGCGTTCCCCAACCCGCCGTTCGAGCTCGAACGCGAGGGTGCCGACACGGGCTTTGACGCCGAGTTGATGCGTGCCGTCTGCGGGCAGGTGGGGCTGCGGTGGAAGCTCGTCAAGTACGACGGCGCGGACTTCAACGGGATCTTCGATGGGCTGCGGACCGGGGACTACGACGCCGTCATCTCGGGGACCACGATCACGCCGGATCGGGAGAAGGTGGCTCTGTTCTCGGAGCCGTACCTCGAATCGGGTCAGGCCCTGGTGGTCAACACGGCCCGGACTCCTCACATCGCTTCCGTGGATGACCTCTCGGAGCAGGTCGTTGGTCTCCGGACCGGCGATTCGTCGGATGTCGTCGCCCGCCAGCTGCTGGCCGATGGGATGCTCGCCGACCTCCGGTACTACCCGTACGGAGACGTGCTCCAGATCGTCGACGATCTGGAGGAGGGTCGGATCGGCGGGTTCATGACGCTGGTTCCGGTGGCGACCTGGCTCGTCCAGGAGCGCCCCGACCTCACCGTCGCAGCAGCGGTCCCCAGCCACGAACGGCTCGGGATCGCGTTCGCGCCCGGCGGCGTCGGGCTCCGCGACGCCGTCAACCAGGCACTGGCTGAATGTCGCCGAACCGGCCTCCTCGAACGACTCGAGCGTCGCTGGCTCTCGTAGGCGGCTCGAACGGCATCGGGACGGTCCCAGACCGGCTGGCCGCCGCCGGTGGTCACCGGCGCGGAGGACGCGGCATCCTT
>DAIMHT010000390.1:0-1918 GCA_036723155.1 Actinomycetota bacterium | reverse complement strand
AACCGAACGGAGCCGAGATGGCCGATCGATCACTGTTCACCGACGACGAGTGGAAGGCGCTGACCGAAGCGCCGCTCCGCATCACCTTGGCGCTCGTCGCGGTCGGTCCCCACGGGCCGATCTCGGTCGTCAAGGAAGCTGCCGCGAGCGCCCGTGAGGTGGCGCACCCGAGCGAACAGGGACCGGCCGATCAGCTCATCGCCGAGATCGCCAAGGAAGCCGGAACCCGTGAGGCCCGCCACGACGTCGAGGTCCATCGCGGCCAACGTCCCGAGCAGGTCGTTGACGCCGCCCTCACCGAGCTCGCCGCGACCGCGGCCGCTCTCCAGAAGCTGCCACCGGACGAAGCGGCCGAGGTCCGGGCCTGGTTCCTCGACATTGCCAACGCCGTCGCCGGCGCGGCGAAGTCGACCAGCCCCGAGGAGCAGGCTGTCCTCGACCGGATCGCCGCCACCCTCGGTGCCCCACCCGGATAACGCCGACGCCGCGTGACGTCGCCGGGAGGCACGGCCGGAGTGGTGGTGATTCCTGGCGGTGCCGCCTTCGACAAGCCCGGCAGTCACCGGTCACGATGACGATCGTCCCGACCCGCGTGATCGAACACTGACGCTTCGGCACACCCGACGCTGGGGCACGCGAATCGGCGTGCTACAGTCTCTTTTGTCCGCTTGCGTCACCGAAACCGACGCGCGGGCATCGCAACGGGTATTCGTATTCTCTCCGCGATTCAGACCGGGTGGCGCTCCACGCGCCACCGTGATCGGGTCAGCGTCTCGGGGGCCGTTTCGTTCACCCCTCGCAGACCTACACCTCGACCTGCCATCACGGCAGCCATCTGATCCGGAGCACACCCATCCATGTCCACCACCTTCGCCGAGCTCGGCGTGCCCGCTGACCTCGTGTCCACCCTCAAAGCCCGGGGCGTGCACAGCCCCTTCCCGATCCAGGACCTCACCGTCCCGGACGGTCTGGCCGGCCGCGACCTCTCCGGCCGGGCGCCGACCGGCTCGGGCAAGACCCTCGCCTTCGGCATCCCCATCGCGGCGCGCATCGGGCGCGCCGCCCCCCGAAAGCCCCGCGCTCTCGTGCTCGTGCCCACCCGGGAGCTCGCGGCCCAGGTCTGCGGCGAGCTGTTGTGGCTGGGCCGGCCCCGCAAGCTCCGTGTCGCCGCCGTCTACGGCGGGACCGGATTCGGCAACCAACTGAAGGCGTTGCGGCACGGCGTCGACGTCCTCGTCGCCTGTCCCGGCCGCCTCACCGACCTCGTCGAGCGCAACGAGGTCGACCTCGACGCGGTCGAGATCGTCGTCGTCGACGAAGCCGACCGCATGGCCGACATGGGCTTCCTCCCGGTCGTGCAGCGGCTCCTCGACCGCACCCCGAAATCGCGGCAGACCCTCCTCTTCTCGGCCACGCTCGACGGTGCCGTGAACACGCTCATCCGCCGATACCAACGCGACCCGGTGCGTCACCTGCTCCCCGAAGCACCACTGCTCGCCGAGCACCTGTTCTGGAAGGCCGAACGCGACGACCGGGTGCAGCTCACCGCCGACGTGATCAAAGCGGCCGGCCCGACCATCGTGTTCTGTCGGACCAAGCACGGCACCGACCAGCTCGCGAAGCGACTGGCCCGGATCGGCGTGCGCGTCGAAGCGATCCACGGCAACCGCTCCCAGGGCCAGCGCGAACGGGCCCTCGCCGCCTTCAGCAACGGCAAGGTCGACGCCCTCGCGGCCACCGACGTCGCCGCCCGCGGGATCCACGTCGACGACGTGAAGTGTGTCCTCCACTTCGACCCGCCCAACGACGCCAAGGACTACACCCACCGGTCGGGTCGCACCGCCCGCGCCGGCGCGTCGGGTGTCGTCGTGTCCCTCGTCGGACGCGACCAGGCCCGCGACGTCGCCGGCCTCCAACG
>DAIMHT010000389.1:0-1926 GCA_036723155.1 Actinomycetota bacterium | reverse complement strand
CGGCTTCGAGCCGGACGAGGTCGTGGACACTCCACGACGTGCACGACCCTCAATCCGCGGAGCCGGTGACGACCACGCGGGCCGCCGCGAGCTGGCGGAGGATGTCGGGCTCGGCGGGCTCGGCCGCGGTCGCCTTCGCCGCGACGAGCGACACGACCGCGTCGGTGCGAACCGCGAGACGCTCCGCGATCGTCGTCAGGAGCAGACGGGCGTTGGGCTTGCCGTTGTCGAGGACCGCCAGCGGTTGACCCGCCAGTGAGGTGACGGGCCCCGCGGGGACCGCGGGGGCCGAGGCGATCCGACCTTCCGGCGAGAGCATCCGCACCGGTGGGGTCACGGCTCGACCGCCACCGTGACGCTCTTGGTCATGCCCCAGCTCGGGATCACACACGAGTGCTTGCCGGCACCACCGGCCACGAGCACCCGGATGTTGTCGGGATCATCCGTCATCGGCAGCAGCGCGGAATCGTCCTCGATCGCAGCGAGCCAGGGCACCCAAGCAACGGTCTCGAACGCTTCCCGCAGCACACCGCGGGGGAGTCGGGCCCGTTCGTAGAGGAACGACTGCACGTCGCGGCGACCCCATCCATGGCTGGCGATCGTCGCCGCGTGCTCGGGACACAAGACGACGAAGAACTCGCCTTGGGAGATACACGCGTTGTTGCTCCCCAGCGTGGCCATCACCGAGGCGGCCTTCGTCAGCAACCGGACCGGCTCCGTGCTCTCCATGTCGTGGACGTTGTGCGGGTTCTCGCCACACGCCACGGTGACCGCGCTCGCGGCGTCGATCCCGCGGCTGCGGTGGTAGGCGGGCCACGGGCTGGCGTCAGCACGCTCGGCGATGCAGTACGTGTACTTGCTGGGCTGACCCTGGGTCGCGGCGTCGCCCGCACCGGGCCGGGCCCCGCCCACGTGCAGGAGCACGAGGCGGACGGCCCGCCCGACGGTGGCGTTGGCGCGGGTGCCGGGCCCGAACGTCCCGGTCCCGGCGTTGAAGCCGCCGCGGTCGACGATCTCCCCGTGGACGATGACCAGCGGCGCCACGGGATGCGTGGTGGATTGGACCCCTCGCAGGTTCACCTCGGGACGGGTCAGCGCGGCGACGGCGGCCGCGACGACGGGCAGCAGCTCGGGTGGGCACCCCGCCATGACCGCATTGATCGCCACGGTCCGGACCGTCGCGGCCCCGTCGCGAGGGGGCACCACCCCGAGCAGCGCGTCGGGATCGGCGCCCGCGACGGCGAGCATGCGCTCCACCCGCTCCGTCGTCGGCGCCACGATCGGGAGGCCGTCCCCCCAGCCTCGGGACTCCAGGAGCGCCCCGAGCGCCTCGGGTGACTCGTCGGCGACCTCGACGACCTCGTCGCCATCGTCACCGGTGAGCATCTGATCCGGAAGTGCCATGATCCCCTGAGGCGCGTCGGCGCCCCGAGTGTACGAGGAGGCCGCCGTGGGCGCCCTCGAGGGACGAGTTGCCGTGATCACCGGCGCCGGCCGGGGGATGGGCCGCGAGCACGCCCGCCGGTTCGGCGCCGAAGGCGCCTCCGTGGTCATCAACGACAGTGGCGCGGAGCGAGATGGCTCCGGAGCCGACCCCTCGGTGATCGAAGCGGTCGCCGCCGAGCTCGAAGGCCAAGGCGTCCCCGTCGCCGTGAGTGCGGACGACGTCTCGACCATGGACGGCGCCGAGCGTGCCGTCGGGCTCGGGATCGAGACCTGGGGCCGTGTCGACGTCCTGATCAACAACGCCGGCATCCTGCGCGACCGGATGTTCGTCAACATGACCGAAGACGACTGGGACACCGTCATCCGGGGTCATCTGCGGTCGACGTTCTGCACCACCCGGGTCGCGGCGGGCCATTGGCGGACCCGCAGCAAGGACGGCGAGCCGGTTCGGGCCGCGGTCGTCAACGTCTCGTCGACGTC
>DAIMHT010000388.1:0-1931 GCA_036723155.1 Actinomycetota bacterium | reverse complement strand
CCGTTGTACTGCTTGAGCTCCTCGAAGACGAGGTACGCCCAGTACAGGCCGTAGAGGCCGCAGGTGACGATGCTCAACAGGGCGACGGTGGTTGGGTTCCGGGCCTCACCGATCGCCCGAGCGCCGGTGGCGGGCTGGGGTTGCGTCATGATGTCACTCCTCGTGGCAGCTGCCTGACCCGGCACTGCATAGTCCGCGGCCACTCGGTCGTCAACGTCTCCGCTTCAAACCTCGCGACCGTCGTCGCCCGCCGGAGCCCGTGGAAGGCGGATCAGGCGCCCGGGGCTCGGTCCCGAACCATCAGCGCGATGACCGGCCGATCCGTGCTGCTCACTGCGGGCTCGGCTGTCACGGGGCGCATGCCGTGGGGTGCCGTGTCGAGGTCTTCGAGCGGCCCGGCACCGGGTTCGCCCGCGAGGGTCGGGTCGGTGAGGTCGATCTCATGCAGGCTCGGCCGGCTCGCGACGGCGGCCAAGAGTCCGTCCAGACCCACGAGCTCGGTCTCGAGCGCGTCACGGAGGCGCGCGCGGGCCTGCGACGCGAATTCCTCCAGCGCCGCGACGTCGCTCTGGACGACGGATCGGCACGCCAGCGCGTCTTCGAGAATGGCGTGAGCGCGGATGCGCTCGGTCTCCACGAGGTGAGCGGCCAGCTGCTCCGCGTCGGCGACCAGCAGCTGCGCGTTGGCCTCGGCGTCTCCCCGAATCTCACCCGCGATGGCCTGGGCCTCCGTGACGGTCTCGTCGGCTCGGGCCTGGGCGAGCATGAGCGTGCGCTGCAAGAGGTCGGCTCGCTCGCGCCGCTCCCGCTCGAGCGCCGGGTCGTCCAGCGCCCCGAGGCGCTCGATCGTCGCCGCAGCCCGCTCCAAGAGGGCATCGATCGCGTCCGGGGCGTAGCCCTTCCGCGTGATCGGGATCACCGTGGTCAGCAGCTCGTCCGCGGTGACCTCGTCGAGCGGGGCTGTGTCATCGGTCGCTGCCGGCTCGCGCACGCGGAATCCTCCGTGGACCCCCGCCCACGCCCCGAGCCCGCTCGTGACGCCAAAGTGGTCAGTGAGGTTGCTGATGATGACGGCGGCTGGAAGGCGTGTCAAGCCTTCTCGGGCCTCACCGCCACGGACGCCGGGCACCGGCGGACCACCCCCGGGCGCCTCGACCGGCCCCGTGGCGAGAATCCGATCGGGCCGTCACGCCGGGCACCCCCGGTCGAGGAGTCACCCGCTGATGAACGCGGCTCGGGCCCGACGGTGGCGAGCCGGTCGATCGTCCGACCCCGCCGAACCATCCGCTCCCCGCCGGGCACCAACCCCCGCCAGGGCCGGCGGGGCCGAAAGCCGGGGCATCGGATCGCCCGCGCCGGGCGGTACCCTGGATGTTCTCCCCACCCCCGTTCGGAAGTCTGTATGCCCGCGCGCGCTGATATTCGCAACGTGGCGATCGTCGCCCACGTCGACCACGGCAAGACCACCCTCGTCGACGCCATGCTCCGCCAGACCGGAGCCTTTCGCGCCCATCAAGAGGTCACGGATCGGGTCATGGACTCGATGGACCTCGAGCGGGAGAAGGGCATCACGATCCTGGCCAAGAACACCGCGATCCCGTATGCGGGCATCAAGATCAACATCGTCGACACGCCCGGCCACGCCGACTTCGGCGGCGAGGTCGAACGGGCCCTCACGATGGTCGACGGCGTCCTGCTCCTCGTCGACGCGGCCGAGGGGCCCCTCCCCCAGACCCGCTTCGTGCTTCGCAAGGCCCTCGAGGCGCGACTGCCGGTGATCCTGGTCGTGAACAAGGTGGACCGAAGCGACGCACGCGTCGAAGAGGTCGTCCACGAGGTCGAGGAGCTGTTCTTGGACCTCGACGCCGACGAGCACCAGATCTCGTTCCCCATCGTGTACTCCAACGCCCGCACCGGTCGCGCCTCGCTCG
>DAIMHT010000387.1:0-1937 GCA_036723155.1 Actinomycetota bacterium | reverse complement strand
GTGCGACGGTCGAGGACACCCCAGCACGTTCCATCCGGGTCGGGAGCCAGCGCGCTCACGCGACCCTCGGTCTCCCGCACGGAACCGTCGTCGCCGTGGAGAGCGAAGACGCCGGCGACGGTCCCGACCAGCACGGTCACGAAATGAGCATACGGTCGGACGCGAGCACGCCAGTACGCTGGCCGCATGACCGACCCGTTGAAGCCGCGAAGTTACGAGGTCACCGACGGCATGGAGCGCGCGCCCGCGCGCGCCATGCTCCGCGCCATCGGCATGACCGACGCCGACTGGGGGAAGTCCCAGATCGGGGTGGTGTCGAGCTGGAACGAGGTCACGCCGTGCAACCTGCCTCTCGATCGGCTCGCGAAGCGGGCCAAGGAGGGGGTGCGCGACGCGGGTGGCTTCCCGCTCGAGTTCATGACGATCGCAATCAGCGACGGGATCTCCATGGGGCACGAGGGGATGCGAGCGTCGCTGGTCAGCCGCGAGATCATCGCCGACTCCATCGAGTGCGTGATGCACGCCGAGCGTCTCGACGGGATGGTCACGTTCGCCGGCTGTGACAAGAGCCTTCCCGGCATGCTGATGGCCGCGGCGCGACTCAACCTGCCGTCGGTGTTCCTCTACGGCGGATCGATCCTCCCCGGTCACTGGAAGGATCAGAGCCTCGACATCGTCAGCGTGTTCGAGGCGGTGGGGGCCTGCGCCGCGGGGACCCTGACCGAGAACGAGCTCGGAGAGATCGAGCGTCGGGCCTGCCCGACCGAGGGCTCCTGTGCGGGCATGTTCACCGCCAACACGATGGCGTCAGCGGCCGAAGCGCTCGGCATGGCCCTCCCGGGGAGCTCCGCACCCCCCGCGGTTGACCGCCGCCGCGACGACTTCGCGTTCGAGTCCGGCCGGACCGTGATCGGCCTCCTCGAGTCCGGCATCCGACCCCGCCAGATCCTGACCAAGGAGGCGTTCGAGAACGCCATCGCGGTCGGGATGGCGCTCGGCGGCTCCACCAACCTCGTGCTGCACCTCCTGGCCATCGCCTTCGAAGCCGAGGTCGAGCTCGAGCTCGACGACTTCAACCGAATCGGCGCCCGAGTGCCTCACCTCGCCGACATGAAGCCCCACGGCAAGTACCACATGACCGACCTCGATCGGGTCGGAGGTGTCCCGGTCGTGATGGCCGAGCTGCTCGACGCCGGGCTTCTGCACGGCGACTGCCTCACGGTCACCGGCCGGACCATCGCCGAAAACCTCGCGTTGCTCGACCCGCCGTCCCCCGACCGCGAGGTCGTGCACCGCCTCACCGAGCCCATTCACGCACGAGGTGGGATCGCCGTGCTGCGGGGCTCGCTCGCCCCGAACGGGGCCGTCGTGAAGGTGGCGGGCATCGACACCATGCGCTTTGACGGTCGCGCCCGCGTGTTCGACGGCGAGGAAGCCGCGATGGAAGCCATCCTGGCCGGCCGCATCGAAGCGGGCGATGTAGTCGTCATCCGCTACGAGGGACCAAAGGGCGGTCCGGGCATGCGCGAGATGCTGGCCGTCACCGGGGCGATGAAGGGCGCGGGGCGCGGCGCCGATGCCGCGCTCGTCACCGACGGTCGCTTCTCGGGAGGGACGCACGGGTTCTGCGTCGGTCACGTCGCGCCCGAGGCCGTCGACGGCGGCCCGATCGGTCTGATCGAGGAAGGGGACCGGATCGTCATCGACGCCGGGGAGTACACCATCGACCTGATCGTCGACGACGCGGTCCTCGACGCTCGGCGTGCCACCTGGAAGCCCCTCGAGCCTCGCTACACCCAAGGGGTCCTCGCCAAGTATGCGCGGCTGGCGCAAGGAGCCGAGCGTGGCGCCATCACCAGCGCCTGAACCCCCGCCGGCGTGCCCGAGATCCTCGAGGTCGAGGAAGCGCGTCAACTCATCGAGTCCCGCGCCCTGGA
>DAIMHT010000386.1:0-1940 GCA_036723155.1 Actinomycetota bacterium | reverse complement strand
GCGACGAAGTACCGGATCTGCAGCTCGATGTCGTCGAAGCGGGGACCGGCGCCTTCTCGCACCCAGCCGATCTTCTCTTGGGTCTGTTCGGCGAGTGACGTCTTCAAGGCGTCGCTGGTGATGGCACCGGCGCGCAGGTTGGGGTTGATTCCCACGATGTCGGCCTCCTGGCCCGCGAGGCGAAGGAGGCGGGGCCCGCCGCCGCCGACCAGGATCGGGGGTCGGGGCGTCTGGACGGGCTTTGGGATCCCGTTGTACGAGTGGATGGTGTAGTGCTCGCCGCTGAAGTCGTAGGGGCCATCGCCCCACGCGCCCTTGATGACCGTGAGCGCCTCGGCGAGTCGCTCGATGCGGGTGCCGGCAGAGTCGTACGGGAGGCCGAGGGCCTCGTAGTCGGTCTTCATCCACCCGGCACCGATGCCGACCTCGACCCGTCCGTCGGAGAGGAGGTCGAGGGTCGCGGCCTCTTTAGCGACGACCGCGGGGTGCTTGTAGTCGTTGCCGAGGACGAGCATGCCGACCCGGAGCCGGTCGGTGGCCGCGGCGGCGACCGAGATCCCGACCATCGGTGCCAGCTCGGTCTCGATGAAGTGGTCGGGCATGAACAGCGTGGAGTAGCCGAGGTCCTCGATCTTGTGGGCCAGGGCGCGCCAGTCGGCTCCGGAGTTGGAGCCGCCGACCTGGACCCCGAAGCGGAACTTGTGGTCCGTGCTCATGCGTTCGTCCTTTGCTCAGGTGCCGGCGAGCCGGGCGACGACGGGGGCGAACTGGTCGGCGATGGCGTCGTCGACGACGACGTAGGTCATCTGCCAGCGGTCGCGGCGGGCGATGAGGTCGTCGATCATCTGCTCCGCGGTCCCGACGAGGGCGATCGGGGTCTCGAGCGCGACTTCGGGGGTGACGTCGAAGGCGGGAGCCATCGCTTCGGCCAGTGATTGGCGGTCGTCGGTGAAGAACACGAAGCCGGCGTATTGCTGGATCTCGAGGTCATCGAATCGGGGACCGGCGGCGGCGCGGACCCAGTCGAGCTTCTGGTCGGTGGCGGCGGCGCTCATGGATTGCGCGGCGTCGGGGTGCTGGGCTTCGCCTCGACGAAGGTTGGCGTTGATGCCCACGATGTCGGCTTCGCGTGCGGCGAGGGAGAGGACGCGCTGGCCGCCGCCGCCGACGATGATGGGTGGCCCGGGGCGCTGGATGGGCTTCGGGGAGCCGTCGAGGTCGGTGATCTGGTAGTGCTCGCCCTTGAAGGTGAACGGCCCGTCGGCGAAGAGGCCCTTCAAGACCGTGAGCGATTCCGCGAGGCGATCGACACGGACGCCGGGCCGGTCGAGCGGCAGTCCCGCCTGCTCGTAGTCCGCGGTCATCCAGCCGGCGCCCACGCCGAGCTCGAGGCGACCATCGGACAGGAGGTCGAGGGTGGCGGCCTCCCGGGCGAGCACGACCGGGTGCTTGTAGTCGTTGCCGAGCACGAGCGATCCGACGCGGAGCCGTTCGGTGGCTTCGGCGACCATGGCCATCGCCGGGATGGGCGCCAGGGGATGGTCGACGAAGTGGTCGGGGACGAACAGGGTCGAGTACCCGAGGTCCTCCCACTTGCGGGCGGCGTCTCGGTATTGGGCGTGGGATTCGGCGCGGGGGGCCATGACACCGAACCGGAACTTGCGGTCGTGAGGCACGGCGGCACGCTAATGGCCGCGGTCGATCCAGCGCGCCCGCGTCCGCTCGACGAACGTCCGGGGCTCAGCGACCGGTGGAGCCGAAGCCGAAGGTGTCGCGGGTGGTGTCGTCGAGCTGGTCGACCTCGACCCAGTCGATCACGGCTTCGACCGCGGTGATCACCAGCTGTGCGATCCGGTCGCCGCGCCCGACGGTGTAGGGCTGGTGGGGGTCGGTGTTGACGAGGAGGACCTTGAGCTCGCCTCGGTACTGCGGGTCGATCA
>DAIMHT010000385.1:0-1940 GCA_036723155.1 Actinomycetota bacterium | reverse complement strand
CGCCGAGCTCCGCCATCCCGTCCTCGATGCCTCGACAGAGCACGTCGAGGTCGGGGGTGGTGTCGTAGTCACCGGTGACGCCGAAGTTCACCTGTCCGTCGTAGGAGAAGATCGCGATGCCGGTACGGCATTGGCCGCCGAGGGGGACGTAGGGGAGCGCGGTGCGCATGCGACGTCCCAGCACGTAGAGCGGGAGCTGGGGACCGGGGACATTGGTGGTGACGGTGTTGATGTTGCGCTGCGCGGCCTTCGTCGCGATGCGGGTTCCGAGGGCGAGCAGCACCGGCGGCGCGAATCCCGACAAGGAGGTGAGGGCCTCCCCGGCCATGGCCTGGTTGGACTCTTTCAGTCCGGCCAGCTGGGTGCTGACGACCTCGAGGCGTTCGACCGGGTCGGCGATGCCGACGGGCAGCTCGGCGAACATCGCCGACACTTTGTTGTCGTACGTGCCGTCCCCGATGGCGCGGCCGCTCAGGTCTCGACTGCGGACCGAGACCGGGACGAGGGTCCGGACGACCCGATCGACGCTCTCACCCCGTGATTCCAAGAGGGCCCGGAACCCCGCGGTGATCGCGGTGAGGACCACGTCGTTGAACGTGCCCCCGAGCTCCTTGCGGATCCGCTTGATGTCATCGACCGTTGTTGAGGCCCACCCGTACCGGCGGTGCGGCCCGATCGGTCCGTTGAGGCTCGATACCGGGGTTCGGGGGACGAGCCCGGCCAGCGCCGCCATCCCCTTGGCGATCTCGCCGAGTTGCGCCGCGGCCTGCCGGGGAACGCGACTCGCGGCTCGCAGCGCGCGGAGCTGCTCGTAGGGGCTGCGGGCCATCGTCGCGATCGCATCCGCGGCGAGCGTGAGCGGTGACGGCGCGGGTTCGGGTCGCCACGCGTCGTCGACGTGCGGCGCCGGGTTGGGGGACGTGTCGAGCAGCACGGTGAGCAGCTCGGTGCCGGAGACGCCGTCCACGATGCTGTGATGGGTCTTGGCGAGCAGGCCCCAGCGGTTGTCGCCGAGTCCGTCGACCATCCAGAGCTCCCACAGCGGTTTGCTGCGATCCAGCTGCTGGCTCATGACCCGGCCGACGAGGCGCTTGAGCTCGGGTTCGCCCCCGGGGGCGGGCAGGGCGGTGTGGCGGACGTGGTACTCGATGTTGAAGTGCGGGTCGTCGACCCAGACCGGCCGGCCGAGCTGGAACGGCACGAACCGGACCACCTGCCGATACCTCGGGACGCGGGACAGCCGGCCGTCGAGCATCGACACGAAGTCGTCGTAGCTCGGGGGTGGGCCGTCCAGCATCAGCACCGAGGCGATGTGCATGTGGCTGACGCCGTCCTCGACGTGCAGGAACAGGGCGTCCAGCGGGCTCATCCGGTCGACGGCCATCGGTCCCCCTCCCGCGACCTCCCGTACGGGCGGTCGTCGGTTGCCGCGATGTAGAACCTACGCCCACCGGGAGGCGGCGGTACCGAGGGGTCAGCCCCGGTCCGACTTGTGGGGTGCTCCGCCGCGGTCAGGGGGCCGCGTGGGGCCGGGCCAGGTCGGCGCCCTCGAGCGGGGTCCGGGGCCCGGGTCGAGCGAGCCAGCGGCGAATCGCGGCGTAGGAGCTGGCCGCAGTCCGTTCACGATTCGCGGACTGCATCGGGTTGCGACCCATCGCGGCGCGCACAGTGGCGCTGGGCTGCATCACGATCACCGTCGTGCCCGCGCCGCGCAGCCGGCGTTCCTCGCGCCACAGGGCGGCGCGGGCGAGGCCGCGGCCGACCGTGTCGAGCCCGATGGCCGGCCAGCGCCCGGTGTGTGACATCGGGGAGCTGACGATGACGAGGTCCAAGCCGAGGTCCGCCAGGAGGTCGGCGTTGGTGGGGGAGTGGACACCGCCGTCGACGTAGCGGATGCCGTTGACCGACACCGGCGCGAAGAAGCCGGGAATCGCGCACGA
>DAIMHT010000384.1:0-1941 GCA_036723155.1 Actinomycetota bacterium | reverse complement strand
GACGTGCCGATGCACCGCGTCACCGAGTTCGCCCCCAACCTGACCATCGGCGGATCGATGAGCAGCCGGGGTCACGTCGCGTTGGCGCTCGCCGATTCGGCCGCCGACTACACCGACGCGCTGGCCGACTGGGAGCGCGTGACCGTCTACTACGCCGCGATCCGCAGCGACGGTGCCGGACGGGTGCTCGCCATCCCGGGGCTGCGGGCCCCGATCGTCACCTACCGGCTCACCGACGGTGACATGAGTCGACTGGCCCGGGGCCTCGTCGACCTCGGAGAGGTGCTGCTCGCCGCCGGTGCCCAGGAGCTCTACCCGTCCGTGGTGCACGGCGCGGTGGTCCGCCAACCCGACGAGCTCGTGTCCTGGTGGGACGCGGTCACTCGGAGTCGCACCAACCTCATGACCGTCCACCTGACCTCGACGGTGCGGATGGGGGAGGATCGAGCCCGGACCGGCGCCGACAGCTTCGGCCGGGTCTGGGGCCTCGAGAACCTGCGCGTGAACGACGCGTCGTTGCTTCCCGACGCGCCCGGCGTCAACCCGCAAGCCGCGATCATGGCGATCGCCAGCCGCAACAGCGACCAGTTCCTGTCCGTGACGTGATCGCGGCGAGGCTCTCGACGCCGCCGCCCTCGGACCTGGATCGGCCCCGTCGGCCCGCCGAACACGGTGTCATGCTCCTGAACGGCGGTCCGGGAGGCAGGGTCGATTACATTCCCCGTCCGTGAAGGCGGCCCGTTCGGGCGCGTCGATGCCCACCGGCGCGACCCGAGGCGATCAGCGGGCCGAGGCTGGACCCGCGGGGGCGCCCGATCGTCACCATCGGGGGCTCTCGTCGTGGCTCGGCACCCCCGAGCGCCGTCGAGCGGCGGTCCTCCTGGGGCTCGTGCTGCTGCTCGCGGTCCCGATGATCGTGGCGCTCGTCGTGCTGCGCCATCCCCGCTGGTACCCGCTGCTCGATCTGGCGTGGACCGAGATGCGACTGCGAGACGTGTGGAGCGCGCACCCACCGCTGCTCGGCCTCGCGGGCCGGATCGGGCCGTTCGGGCATCAGGGCAGCCACCCCGGCCCGATCAGCTTCTACGCCCTCTGGCCGTTCTACGAGCTGTTCGGCGCCTCGTCGTGGGCGATGGAAGCCGCGTCGGTGGCGCTCCACGTCGTCGCGATCGGCGTCATGCTCTGGATCGCGAACCGGCGGGTTGGTCTGCGCCTGGTGCTCGGCCTCGCCGCGGTGCTGGCCGTGTTGCTGCGGGCCTTCGGCGCGGTGATCCTGACCCAGGCCTGGAACCCGTACCTCCCGGTGCTGTGGTGGCTGGTGTTCCTGCTCGCGGTCTGGGCGGTGCTCTGCGACGACCTCGCGCTGCTGCCGGTCGCGGCGTTCGCCGGTTCGTTCTGCGCCCAGACCGAGGTCGCGTACCTCGGTCTCTGCGTCGGGCTGGGCGTGATCGCGTTGGCGGTCGCCGGGGTCCGCACCTATCAGCGTCGCGCCGACCGCGACCAGGTCCGCCGGTTCGCGATGTGGGCGCTGATCGCCGCCGCGGTCGCGGTCGCGGTCTGGCTGCCGCCCGTGGTCGAGCAGCTCACGACGTCGAGGGGGAACCTGTCGGTCCTCTTCGACTACTTCCGGCATCCCCCGCAGTCACCGGCGGGCTTCGGTCAGGGCATCAAGGTGCTGCTCGCGCACCTGAACCCGGTCACGCCGTTCACGAAGGCGCTGCTCCCGACGACGTCGCACGTCGACGTCACGACCGGCTCGGTGATCCCGGGATCCCTGTTCCTGGCTATCTGGGCCGCGACCGCGATCACCGCGTGGCGGTGGCGGCTCCGCTCGCTGCTCGAGCTGCACGTGGTCGTGGCGCTGACGATGCTGCTCGGCGCGTTCTCGATCAGCCGGATCTTCGGGATCCTCTGGTACTACCTGGTGTTGTGGGCGTGGGG
>DAIMHT010000383.1:0-1942 GCA_036723155.1 Actinomycetota bacterium | reverse complement strand
TCACCGAGCGCAAAGATGCGGCCGAACGCCTCCAGCGGAGCGAGGCGCGCTTTCGCAGCCTCGTCCAGCACGGCCACGACATCGTCATGGTGATCAACTCCGATCGGCGGGTGAGCTACGTCAGCCCGACCGTGCAGCCGATCCTGGGCTACGACCCCGCCGATCTCCTCGGCGCCGGCGGTCCGAAAGCTCTCGCCTTTGTCCATCCCGACGACGTGGTTGCCCCTCCGCGAGCACTTCGCCACGGTCGTCTCCACGCCGCGTCTGCAAGCCCGGGTCGAGCTCCGCGCCCGCCACGACGATGGGTCGTGGCGCTGGCTCGAAGTCGTCTTCACGAACCGCCTCGATGACCTCGCGGTGCGAGGAGTCGTCCTCAACTTCCGAGACGTCACCGAGCGCCGCATGATGCAGGACGCCCTGGCGCACCAGGCACTCCACGACCCGCTCACGGGGCTCCCCAACCGCGCGCTGCTCGTCGACCGCCTCGAGCAGGCCCTCGCCCGCCTGGCGCGCAACCCGAGCTCGGTCGGCGTGCTGTTCCTCGACCTCGACAAGTTCAAGCTCGTGAACGACACCCACGGCCACGTCGCCGGGGACGTCCTCCTAACGGCGGTCGCCCGGCGCCCCCGGGCCGCGATCCGCTCCGGTGACACCATCGCGCGGTACGACGGGGACGAGTTCGTCGTGGTGTGCGAGCACGTGGATGCCGACGAGCTCGCCCGCCTCGCCGAGCAGCTCCTGACCACCCTCACCGAGCCGATCGATGTCGAAGGCGCCGCGGTGTACGCGACGGTCAGCATTGGCGCGGCCTTAGGGAGCCGAGGCACGTGCGCCGATTCGTTGCTCCGGGACGCAGACGCGGCGATGTACCACGCAAAAGAACGCGGCGGAGGGACGGTCTCGGCGTTCGACCACTCGATCGGGGCCCCGGTCCATGCCCATCACGACGCTCCGCGGGGATCGCGGGGCTCGACTCGATCCGCGACGTAGGCATCGAGGTCAGCCCGCGCCTCGGTGACGGTTCACCGGAGCGTCGGCCCCATCGCGGCGGAACTGCTGTCGAACCGAGAGCGGGTGACGGGAATCGAACCCGCGTTCTCAGCTTGGGAAGCTGATGTTCTGCCTCTGAACTACACCCGCGCGCGCCCGGAGCGTAGCAAGCGAACTTTGACGGTTGGCTGGAGCTGACCGGCACGTCCCGGTCCACGGTCCACGATGGAACGCCGCGGCCGGTCGGTAGGCTCAGCCGGTGATCCTGTCCGACCAGTCGATCAGTGAGGAACTCGCCGCCGGGCGCATCGTCATCGACCCGCTCGGCGATGCCGCGATCCAACCGTCGTCGGTGGATCTTCACACCGACTGCTACTTCCGGGTGTTCCGCAACGACACGACGCCGTTCATCGATCCGAAGGAACCACAAGAGGAACTCACGGAGCTGGTCCAGGTCGACAACGGCCGGGCGTTCATCCTTCATCCCGGCGAGTTCGTCTTGGGTTCGACGCTCGAGCGGGTTGCCCTGCCCGACGACATCGTTGGCCGCTTGGAGGGCAAGAGCTCGCTGGGGCGACTGGGGTTGCTGATCCACAGCACGGCGGGGTTCGTCGACGCCGGCTGGGACGGGCATCTGACGCTCGAACTCTCGAACGTCGCGAACCTCCCGATCGCGATCTACCCCGGGATGAAGATCGGCCAGATCTCGTTTCTTCGGATGACGACACCGGCCGAGCACGCGTACGGGACGGCGACGACCGGTTCGAAGTACCAGGGGCAGCGGGGGCCGACGCCGAGCCGCTACTACCTGAACTTCCGCGACGACCGCTGACGCGCCCGACTCAGCGGGCCGCTCGGACGTGGATGAACTGGGAGATGGGCGTGGTGTCGATGTGGATGAACCCGCGGAACGGGTAGTCGAGCGCGGCGACGAGCGCGAGGGTCATCGACA
>DAIMHT010000382.1:0-1954 GCA_036723155.1 Actinomycetota bacterium | reverse complement strand
TCGAAGAGCCGGTCGATCGCGTGCTCGTCGATGCGCGCACCCATGTTCGCGATCCGGAAGATCTCGTCGCGCAGTCGCGCCTGCCCCGGGTAGATGACCATGCCCTGCTCGTAGGCGCGGGTGAAGAGCTCCTCGATTGTCGATCCGCCGAGACGAAACGCGGTCAAAACATTCGAGCGATCCGGCTCCTCGAGGAACAGCTCGAACATCTCACTGCCCACCGCCCAGACGTAGTGAGCCAGACGCTCGTAGCGTGCCGCGCGATCCTCTCGGGCCAGCAGATCGAGGGCGATATCCAGCGCGACGTACGCCTGCACGTTCGGTGTGCTGGCCATCCCATGCGCATAGGCCCCGATGTTCAACACCGGCACCGTGCGCTGGAGCGTGAGCTCCGACCGCCAGAAGACCCCAGCGATCCCGGGAAGTGACTCCAGGCATTTGCTGCTGTTGAAGCAGACGACATCGGCGCGCGCGTCGACGGCATGGGCGCCGAGCGAGCTGACGGCGTCGACGAAGAGCCGGACCCCTTCGGCGTCGCAGAGCGCGGCGACCTCGCGGAGCGGGTTCAGGAGCCCGGTGGTCGTCTCGTGGTGGACCATCGCGACCCAGTCCGGGCGCTCGCGGTGGAGCCGCGCCGACAGCTCGTCGAGACCGACGCGGTTCCCGATGCCAAGGTTGTGGTCGATCGCGGTCACGCCGTCGAACCCGGCGAGCGTGTCGATCAGGCGTTGACAGTAGAGCCCGTTGTTCACCACCAAGATCCGTCCCCGGATGAGCGAGGCGAGCGCGGCGTCGACCGCCAGGGTCCCCGATCCGTGCAAGAGGCTCAGCTCGAACTCGGTCGCCGCGAACCCGAGCTGCTCGAAGAGGCGGGACCGGATGCGCTCGGCGAGGGCGTCGAATTCGGGTTCGCGGTGGCAGAGCTCGACGTTGAAGAGGTTGTCCCGGATCGCGGCATCGAGGTTCACCGGGCCGGGATTGAACAGCACTTGGTCACGGCGCTCGATCATGGTGAGCCTCGAGGTCAGGGGGCGACGGAACAGGGTAACGGTCCCGTATGCGTCGGTGACCGCTCGACGCCTCCGCGACGTCCGCCGCGGTGCACTGACGAACCCGGACTGGCGAGTCGACGGCGAGAACCGAACCGATGTCAAGCGGCGCGACATCGCGAGCCGGTACGAGTCGACCAATGCGGAGACGAATGGCGATGGTCGTCGTGGCTCATTCCGAGATGCCACGGGACGTGCCGAGGCGAGGGCTGGCGTCGATAACGGCGTGGACCAATCGGGCGCCGTCGTCGAGTTCCGCGACCGTCGGCCATCCCCGAGCCTCCTCGAGGAGAGCCGGCTCGGGGTTGGCGACCCGGGCGTGTCGCCCAACGACGACGTCCACGACCCCGTGGGCAAGCCCCGGCCCCGACCCCGTCCTGGCGTCCGAGCTCGCGGGTGGAGTCGAGCGGCTTCTCAACGTCGGCTGGCCGACGGGCTGCGAGGGGCCCGGGTTGGGGCACGGACACCACGACGGGTGGGGAGGAACGGCGCCGTTCGCCGAAGGTGGCGCACCCGGCGGATGTCCGCCGGGTCGCCGGCGAGACCGCCGATACGCTGGGCCTCGTGTCGGACCCCTTCGTTGCACTCCAGGCAACGGACCCTGCGATCGCCGATGTCGTCGCGCGGGAGCGGGAGCGTCAGAACACGACGATCCAACTCATCGCATCGGAGAACTTCACGTCACCGGCGGTGCTCGCCGCGCAGGGTTCGGTTCTGACGAACAAATACTCCGAGGGCTATCCCGGCAAGCGCTACTACGGGGGAAACGCGGTCGTCGACGAGGCCGAAGAGCTCGCCCGCACCCGAGCCTGCGATCTGTTCGGCGCCGAACACGCCAATGTCCAGCCCCACTCGGGGGCGAACGCCAACATGGCCGCGTACCTGGCCCTGTTGGAGCCCGGCGA
>DAIMHT010000381.1:0-1960 GCA_036723155.1 Actinomycetota bacterium | reverse complement strand
GGCAACCCCAGCGGCGAATTTGGTGACTCGCAGGAGCCGACGAGGCCCCGAACCCGGCAGCGCCGGCGACATCGTCGAGCGCTCTCAGGTCCGGACCGCCCCCGTCACCTGCCAGTCGCTCCCGAGGTACCGCCACCCGACACCGACGGCCCGGGCGACGAACCAGCAGGCCAGGGCCCCCCACAACATGAAGATCCCGGCGTCGAGGCCCACAGTCAACGCGGCGACCGGCGCGAAGACCACGAACGTGGCGACCACCATCGCTCCCGCGAGATACCGCTGATCGCCGGCGCCGATCAGCACCCCGTCGAGGACGAAGATGACCGCGTTGAGCGGCTGAAGGACCGCCACGATGAGCAGGAGCTGCTCGGCGAGGCTGCGGACACCTGACGCGTCGGTGAACACGGCGACGAACCAGGGTCGGGCCAACGCGAGAATCACACCGAACGCGACGCCGGCCAGGACGCCCCACTCGAGCATTCGGCGGGCCGCGGCGCGTGCCTGCTCGGCGTCGGACGCGCCGAGGAACCGGCCGATCATCGCCTGGCCCGCGACCGCCAACGCGTCGAGCGACAACGCCAAGAACAAGAAGGTCTGGAACGCGATCTCGTGCGCCGCCACCTCCCGGTCGCCCATGCGGGCGGCCAGGTCGGTCGCGACGAGGAACACCGCCAGCAACGACCCCGTCCGCACAATCAAGGGGCCGCCGACCACCGCGACGGTCCGCACGCCAGCTCGCCGCGGTGAGACCGAGGCTCCCGCGGCGCGGGCCCGCCGGCCGACGATGATCACGAACGCGACCGCCGAGGTCAGCTGGGCGATCACCGTTCCCCACGCGGAGCCACTGATCCCCCAGCTGAACCCGAAGACGAACAGCACCTCCAAGGCCAGGTTCAACACGTTGGCGGCGACGGCGATCACGAGCGTGGTCCGGGTGTCCTGGAGGCCACGGAGGTACCCGGTCCCCGCGAACGTCACAAGTAGCAGCGGCGCCCCGAGCAGGCTGATCCGCAGATAGGTCAGCGCGTACGGATGGACGCGGGCCGAGGCACCCATCGCATCGACGATCACCGACGACAACGCCAGCCCGACCACCGTCAAGGCCACGCCGATGCCCAGGGCCAGCCACATGCCGTCCACCCCGAGCTCGGCGGCCCGGCGGCGATCCCCCGAACCGAGATAGCGCGCCACCCCCGCGGTCGTCGAGTACGCCAAGAAGTTGAAGACCGAGAACGCCGACGACAGCACGATCCCGGCCACGGCCAACCCGGCCAGCGGCCGAGTGCCCAGCCGACCGACGATCGCCGTGTCCGCCAGGACATACAGCGGCTCGGCGACGAGGGCCCCGAACGCTGGCACCGCCAGCCGCACGATCTCCCGATCGTGCGGGCTGCGCCGGGTGATGCTCACCGCCGGCCCGACGACGGTCGAGCCGCCTCCTGGGCCTCGACGCCCGCTTCGCTGCACCCGCTCACGGCCATCAGGGTAAGAGGGCCCACCGTCACACCCCAGCGCGATCCTGGATCCGATGGGCGGAGAGAACCAACCTCGCACGGCCGGGTCACCGGCGATCCAGTTCACCCAGGCCGCGCGCCGACTGGGCGCCGCAGCTCGCGCCGCCGGCTTGAGCGTCCCTGCCTTCCGGTCCCCACCCCGGGTCGCCGGCGCTCGCCGCACCCTGCGGCGCTACCCCGACGGGGCCGTCGTCTCGGTCATCCTGCGCGATCGACCCTTCGGCGATGTCGTCGTTGACATGGTCGAAGGCCTCGTCCGTGTCAACCGTCTCGACGGTGACGCCGCCCGCCGGTTCCGGGGAGAGCTCCTCCACGCCGTCACCGACGACCCGCCCGGGCGGGGCGACCTACCCTCGCCCCCAGCCCGGATGGCGGAACGGCAGACGCAGGCGGCTTAAACCCGCCGGCCCCTCGGGGCGTGGAGGTTCGACTCCTCCTCCGGGCAC
>DAIMHT010000380.1:0-1964 GCA_036723155.1 Actinomycetota bacterium | reverse complement strand
CCTGACCGCGCTCACCGCGGTGCACCGCTTCGTGATGGTGTGGCGCCAAGCCACCCACGACGACGCCCCCTCGACGCCCCCCGCCACCGGCGACCACTCGTCCGGGCGACCCCGGAGCCTTCGTGGCCGGCGCACGCGCCCGCGCCGCCTACCTCGGGTATCGGGCCGGCGCTGAGATCGCGCGGGCCCTGCCGCCCGCGCTCGCTCACCCGCTCGCCCGAGTTGCTGCGCGCACCTGGATGGCGACCTCGACCGCTCGACGCCAGCAGGTGGCCCGCAACCTCGAACGGATCGCCGCGGCAACGTCGGCCCGCGGCGCGGCCGACGCGTCGACCGACGCCGTCTTCGCCCACTACGCCCGGTACTGGTACGAGCTGTTCCGACTGCCCCACGAGGACCCCACCCGACTCGACGCGCGCGTCGACTGCGTCGGCTTCGAGTACCTGGAGGCCGCCGCCGCGGGCCATCGCGGGATGCTGCTGGCGTTGCCACACCTCGGCAACTGGGACTTCGCGGGCGCGTGGCTGGCCAGCCAGGGGTACGCGGTCACCGCCGTCGCCGAGCCCGTCGACCCGCCCGAGCTCTTCGACTGGTTCGCCGCCACCCGGGCCCGGATCGGGATCCAGGTCGTCCCCCTCGGCCCCGACGCCGCCTCCGCGGTGCTCCGCGCCCTGGCCGACGAGCGGGTCGTGTGCCTGGTCTGTGACCGCGACATCACCGGTGACGGCGTCGACGTCACCTTCTTCGGTGAACGCACCCGCCTGCCCGGCGGCCCGGCGCTGCTGGCCCTCCGGACCGGGGCGCCGCTGCTCCCGGTGGGGCTCTCCTTTCTCCCCGAGGGCCGCCACGGGATCCGGATCCTGCCGCCGCTCCCCACCGACCGGCGCGGCCGTCTGCGCGACGATGTGGCGCGCGTGACCCAACAGCTGGCCGACGTCTTCGAGGAGCTCATCGGTGCCGCCCCTGACCAGTGGCTCATGATGCAGCCCAACTGGCCGTCGGACACCGGGGAGCAACGATGAACAACCCGCGCCCGATGCGCGTCGCGCTGCTCTGCCCGTACTCGCTGTCCGCGTACGGGGGCGTGCAGCTCCAGGTCCTCGGCCTCGCCCGGGCGTTGCGGGCCCGGGGTGTCGACGCCCGCGTCCTCGCCCCCACCGACGGGCCACCCCCGATGCCGGGGGTGACGAGCCTCGGCCCCAGCGTCCGCTACCCCTCGAACGGCTCGATCGCGCCGATCGCGTCGATGAAGGCCGCCAGCCGACGCACCCTGGAGGCGCTCCGCGTCTTCGAGCCTGATGTCTTGCACCTCCACGAGGCGCTCTCACCGGGCGCGAACCACGCCGCGCTCATCGGCACCGACGTTCCGGCCGTCGGAACCTTCCACGCCGCGTTCCCGGGCCGGAACGGCTGGTACGAGGCGTTCCGGCTCCCGCTGCGCAAGATGGTGGAGCGACTCACGATCCGCACCGCGGTCTCTGAAGAGGCCCAACGCAACGTCGAGCGCTTCGGCGGTGCGTGCGAGATCCTTCCGAACGGGGTTGACGTCCTCACCTACGCCGACGCCACCCCCACCCCGAGTCCCGTGCCCGCCATCTGCTTCGTCGGCCGCCATGAGCGCCGCAAGGGCATCGGCGTCCTCCTCGACGCCTTCGAGCGTCTCGACCGCGACGCGGTCCTGTGGGTGGCGGGGGAGGGACCCGAGACCGACGCGCTCCGGGCCCGGCGCGTCCCCCGCGTCGAATGGCTGGGCTCCATCGCCGAAGCCGACAAAGCCCAGCGGCTACGCGGCGCCACCATCGCCGCGTTTCCGTCCATCGAAGGCGAATCGTTCGGGGTGGTCCTCCTCGAGGCCATGGCCGCGAGCGCGGCGCTGGTCGCCTCCGACCTGACCGGGTACCGCCACGTCGCCCGCGACGGCCGCGAAGCCGTGCTCGTCCCTCCCGATGACCCCGACGCGCTCG